>DASZUH010000021.1:0-9236 GCA_035547715.1 Solirubrobacterales bacterium | reverse complement strand
CAAGGAGGCGGGCCTCGTCATCGACTTCGTCCACCCGGCGACGACCCACGACGAGACGATCGTCACCCTGCACAGCCTGCTCGACCGCGACGTCTACCGCGGTGGCGCGATCGTCGTCGGGCCGGTGCGCCGCGGGCGCGGCCGCAAGGTGCGGGTCGAGCGGCGGATCGTCCCGGTCTCCGATGTCGAGGAGAAACGGATGGAGGTCCTCGAACGGGAGATCTGGCGGATCGCCGTGGAGAACCTCGACTATCCCGAGCAGCACGCCTGGGCGGCGCTGGCCGGGGCGCGGGTCAACACGCAGGGCTGGCGGCGTGCCCGCGCGATGCTGCAGAACGACCGCACCAAGGAGCTGCGCCGGCGCTTCCTGCTGACCTGCGTGCAGCGCAACCGCAACGCGCAGCTGCGGCTGAAAGCGCTGGGGGAGATCGCCGACCTCGGCGACGCGGACGCCTTCGACGACGCGATCGACATCGTCGGCACCTGGAGCCGCGAGGACAAACGGGCGGGGACGAAGACCCTGCTGCAGGCGCTGATCGACAAGCGGATCGGGCGCCGCGACCAGGCGCAGGCGTGGGTCTGGCGGCTGGCCGGCTACACGCGCGAACTGCACGAGGAGTACGCGGTGCAGCGCTGGCCGGAGACCAAGCGCCTGCTCGGCCTGCTGGTGAACTCGAGCGGGCGGGCGCACGGGCGCAACGCGCGCAGGCTGGTCCACGCGGCGCGCAAACAGGACCGCCGCCTGGCGGTGGCGCTGCTCGCCGCGGCCGTGTCGCACACGCCGGAGGGCGAGGAGGTCCTGCGCGGGGCGCGGATGCGGATGGCGCGGAAACCGTCGGCTGTCGCCCGTGAGCTGCTGCGGAACTTCCCCAAAGGCGGCAAGCGGCGGCGCAAGCGCAAGCGCGGCGGCAACGGCGAGACCGAGGGCGGCGAGAACGGCGCCGTGCAGAACGAGGCGGCCGTCGAGCAGATCGTCGAGGAGGCCTCGACCAACGGCGATGCCCCGGAGGCCGAGGAGGCGCCGAAACCGAAACGGAGCCGACGGCGCAAAGCGAAAGCTCCGAAAGAGGACGATGACGCGAATGGCGCGGAGCCGATGAGCGACGAGCCGACCGCCGAGGATGAGAAGCCGGCGAAAGCGAAAAAAGCGGCGAAACCGAAAGCGGCGAAAAAAACCACCAAAGCCGCGAAAGAGAAAGCCGCCAAGAAACCGGCGAAAGCGAAAAAAGCCGCCAAAGCCGCGAAACCGGCCAAAGCGACCAAATCGAAAGCCGACAAAGAAGCCGCGAAAGCGAAAGCCGCGGCGCGCCGCAAGGCGAAAGCCGAAGCCGCGAAAAACGGCGCCGGGGCCGACTCAGAAACTGGTCAGATGCACATCGCCGGCACCGAGGGCGACGCGGTCGCCGTCGGCGAGTCGGACGAGTAGGTAGCCGCGCTCGTCGATCCCCTCGGCGACGCCGCTCCCCTGCTCCCAGCTCACCTCGCGCCCGAGCAACGTGTCGCGCTCGCGCCACGCGGCGAGGACCGTCGCCGAGTCGGCCTCGACCCACCGCGCGAGCGCCTCGTCGAGCCCGATCCGCGCCTGATCGGCGGGCGACCCGCCTGCGCTCCGACTTATCCGTGCAGGGGACGGATAGGTCGGAGCGCGACGGTCGGCGAAGAGGGAGGTGGCCCGATCGCGCAGCTCCGCGGGGAAGTCCTCCGCGGCGATCGTCAGGTTGAGGCCGACGCCGACCACCGCCCACTCCGCCTGCGGCCGCGCCTCGATCAGGATCCCGGCCAGCTTGCGCCCCCCGAGGTGGACGTCGTTCGGCCACTTCACCTTGCACCCGATGCCCGGTCGCAGCCGCTCGGCGGCCTCGCAGACGGCCAGCGGCACCGCCAACGGCAGCAGGGGATGGCGCGGCCCGAGCGGCCGGACGATCGCCGAGTAGAGCAGCGCCGCGCCGGGCGCCGCGGTCCAGGCCCGTCCCTGCCGGCCCCGCCCTGCGGTCTGCTCGTCGGCGGTGACCACCGTGCCGTTCGGGCCTCCCGCCTCGGCCAGCTCCCGCGCGACCGTGTTGGTCGACCCGACCCGGCGGAAGTGTCGGTGCGGCGTGCCGAAGCTCAATGCGTCGCGGCGTCGGCGAGCAGGGCGGCGAGGAGGCCGTCGACGTCGTGGCGCTCGGCTTCGACCGCGACCTCGAGTCCCGATTCGCGCACCGTCTCGCTCGTCACCGGGCCGATCGAGACGATCCGCGCCGCGGCCGGGAACCGTTCGCCGAGCGCCGCGACGAGGTTCTTCACGGTCGACGACGAGGTGAAGGTGACGTAGTCGGCGGCCCCCGCGGCGGCGATCGCCTCCTCGCTCGGGGCCTCGCGCACGGTCTCGTAGAGGGCGACGACATCGACCTCGGCGCCGCGCTCGCGCAGCGCGTCGGGGAGGACGTCGCGCGCCTCGGCGGCGCGGGCGACCAGCACCCGCCTGCCCTCGACCGGGACCTCCTCGAGCGCTTCGACCAAGGCCTCGGCGACGAAGCGCTCGGGGACGACGTCGGCGGCGATCCCGTGCCCGGCGAGCGCCCGCGCCGTGCCCGGTCCGATCGCCGCGACGGTCGCGCCGGCCAGCGCCCGCGCGTCGAGCCCGGCCGCGGCGATCGCCTCGAAGAGCAGCTTGACCCCGTTGGGGCTGGTCAGGCAGATCAGGTCGTAGCGGCCGATCGCCTTCGCCGCGTCGCGCACGTCGTCGGTGGCGGCGAGCGACTCGATCCGGATCGCGGGCAGCTCGACCACCTCGGCGCCGAGGCCGCGCAGGGTCTTCGCCAGGCCGCTCGCCTGCGCGCGCGCCCGGGTGACGACGACGGTCCGGCCGTGGAGCGGCCGCCGCTCGAGCCAGTGCAGCTCCTCGCGCCGCGCCGCGACGTCCCCGACCACGATCAGCGCCGGCGCCTTGACCGCCTCGCGCTCGACCGCCGCCGCGATCGTCCCCAGCGTCGCGGTCACGGTCCGCTGGCCCGGCCAGGTGCCGCGTTCGACCGCCGCCGCCGGCTCCTCGGGATCGCGCCCGGCCTCGATCAGCGCCGCCGCGTTCTCGCCCAGCCGCTTGACCCCCATGTAGAAGACGAGCGTGCCGGGGAAGGCGGCGAGCGCCGCCCAGTCGAGGGCCGTCTCGGCCTTCTCCGGATCCTCGTGGCCGGTGACGAAGGCGACCGCCGAGGCGTCGTCGCGATGGGTGACGGGGATGCCCGCGTAGGCGGTCGCGGCGACCCCGGCGGTGACGCCGGGCACGACCTCGAACTCGACCCCGGCGGCGCGCAACGCTTCGCCCTCCTCGCCGCCGCGGCCGAAGACGAACGGGTCGCCGCCCTTCAGCCGCACCACGCTGCGCCCGGCCTCGGCGGCCTCGATCAACCGCTCGCCGATCTCCTCCTGCGGCACCGAGGGCACCCCTGGCTGCTTGCCGACGTAGATCAGCTCGGCGTCCTCCCGCGCCCCGTCGAGCGCCCCGGTCGGGATCAGCCGGTCGTAATAGATCGAGTCCGCGGCGGCGATCAGCTCGAGCGAGCGCCGGGTCATCAGCCCCGGATCCCCCGGCCCCGCCCCGACCAGATACACGACCCCCGCCCGCGCGCTCACGCCACCACCTCGGTGTTGACGGGCCGAAACGCGCTGATATAGAGCGCTTTTCGGCCCATCAACGCTGAGCCTCGGCGGCGCGGGCGAGGAGGTCGCCGGCGCCAGCGCCGAGGAGGCGGAGGGCGAGCTCGGTGCCCGCCGCCTCGGGGTCGGAGGCATCGGCGTCGAGCTCGTCGCGGATCCACTCGGCGCCATCGGGCAGGCCGACGAAGGCACCGATCCGCAAGGCCTCCCCGTCGACCCGGGCGTGGACGCCGATCGGCGTCGAGCAGTCGGCCTCGAGCCGGATGAAGCAGGCGCGCTCGGCACGCAGCTCGGCGAAGGCGACCGCGTCGCCGATCGCCCGCACCGCCGCCGCGGTCTCCTCGTCGCCCGAGCGCACCTGCACCGCCAGCGCGCCCTGGCCCGCCGCCGGAACCATCCGGTCGGTGGGCAGGCGGAAGGCGATCTCGTCCTCACGGCCGAGACGCCGCAGCCCCGCCGTGGCGAGCACGATCGCGTCGTACTCCCCCGCGGCCAGCTTGCGCAGCCTGGTGTCGACGTTGCCGTTCAGGTCGAGCAGCTCAAGATCGGGCCGCACCGCCAGGAGCTGCGCCCGCCGGCGCAGGCTGACCGTGCCGACCCGCGCCCCCTCGGGCAGGTCCTCGAGCGAGGTCCCGGCGCCGATCCAGGCGTCGGCCGGATCCTCGCGCCGCGGCACCGCGGCGATCTCCAGTCCCTCGACCTCCTCGCCCGGCAGGTCCTTGGCCGAGTGCACGCCGACGTCGGCCCGCCCCTCCAGCACCGCCCCCTCGACAGCCCGCACGAAGCGCGACTTGTCGCCCGGCAGGCCGTCGGCGGAGACCTCGACCAACTCGGCGCCGCCGAGCATGTCGGCGACCATCCCGGACTGGGTCAGCGCGAGTCGACTCCCGCGCGTCGCGATGCGAAGCGTGCCCGCCACGCCGCGCCTAGTCGCGACGACGCAGCTCGGTGACGTTGCCGGCGGCGTCGGCCTCCGGCTCGACCTCGGTCTCGACGTCGAGCCCGAACAGCTCGCGCAGCGCGCTCACGTACTCATAGGCGTGGTCGGATCCGGCCGCGCGGCGGATGCGCCGGGTCGGCTCGTGGAGGATCCGCGAGGAGATCGCCTTCGCCATCACCTCGACCCGCGCCCGGTCGGCGTCGGTGAGCCCCTCCCAGCGGTTCTCGTTCTCGGCGAGGACGCGGCGGACCACCTCGTCGCCGTGCTCGCGCAGTGCCGTGATCGTCGGCACGACCTCGAGCGAGGCGACCCAGCGCCGGAAGCGGTCGAGCTCCTCCTCGATGATCCGTTCGGCCCGCGTCGCCTCGGCTTCGCGCACGCCCGCGTTCCGTTCGACGATCTGCTGGATGTCGTCGATGTCGTAGACGCTGACCGCCGCCACCTCGCGGCAGGCGGGCTCGATGTCGCGCGGCACGGCGATGTCGATCAGGACCAGCGGCCGCGCTTCGCGCTCGGCCATCACCTGTTCGAGCCCGTCGCGCTCGATGATGTGGTGCGGCGAGTTGGTGGTGGAGACGACGACGTCGACCTCGACCAGCTGCTCGGGCAGGTTCTCGAAGCGGATCGCCTCGCCGTCGAAGCGCTGGGCGAGCCCGAGCGCGCGGTCGTGGTGGCGGTTGGCGACGAAGACGGTGTCGACGCCGCGCGCGACCAGCGCCCGGGCGACGAGTTCGGCGGTGGCCCCGGCGCCGATCATCAGCACCTTGCGCTCCGACAGATCACCGAGCGCCCGCTGCGCGACCTCGACCGCGACCGAGGGGATCGAGACGCCGCGCTCGCCGATCGCGGTCTCGTTGCGGGCCCGGCCGCCGGCCGCCAGGGCGCCGCGGAAGAGGCGGTTGAGGATCGGGCCGGTGGCGCCCTCGACCAGCGCCAGCTCGTAGGCGCGTTTGACCTGGCCCTGGATCTCGGCCTCGCCGACGATCATCGAGTCGAGCCCGGCGGTGACCCGCAGCAGGTGGCGCGACGCGTCGACGTTGCGGAGGCTGTAGAGGTGGCCGAGCAGCTCGGTGGGGCGCGTCTCGGCCTTGCGGGTGAGCACGCCGAGCGCCTCCGACTCGGCCTCGACCGGGTCGGAGACGACCAGGTAGAGCTCGGTCCGGTTGCAGGTCGAGATCGCCGCGGCCTCGGTGATCGTCGCCGCTTCGGTCACCTCGCGCAGCGCCGCGACGGCGCGGCCCTCGGTCAGCGAGAGGCGCTCGCGAAGCTCCAGCGGCGCCGTCTTATGGGAGACGCCCAGCGCGAGCAGCTCGCTCAAGGCCTGGTCTCCTGGGCGGTCGCGCCGGAGGCGGCGGGACCGGGGGTGACGGTGTGCGGGGTCGACGGCGCCGCGGCCTCGGCGGACTCCTCGGCGTCGCCGGGTTCCCCGGCCTCTTCGCCGCGCCGCGCCTCGGCGATCTCGGCGACTTCGGCCAGGCCGCGCTCGATCCGAGCCAGTTTCATCGCCATGATCGAGACGTAGACCAGCAGCAGCACGATGAAGACGACGTAGGCGCCGGCGACGTACTTGCCGCCGATGTCGTTGGGGACCGAGGGGTCCGCGGCGAGCAGCAGGTGAAGCATCTAGTGCACCTCCGGTGCGATCCGTGAGCTCGGCGGGCCGGCCGGCGCGTCGAGCGCGCGACGCAGCCGCTTCAGCTGCCCCTGGGCGCTCTTCGCCGAGAGCTCGAACTTGACCAGCGTCGCCCACAGGAGCCCCATCGAGACCAGCGCGCAGAGGAAGGTGAACATCATCGACGCGGGCAGGCCGCCTTCGGCGGTGGCGAAGACGCGCGGGTGGACGAGTGAGGCCGACGCCCGCACGGCGAGGAAGTTGAGCGGGACGAAGGCGCCCGCGGTGATCGCGAAGACCGAGGCGTAGCGCGCCTGGCGCCGGCGGTCCTCGATCGCGTAGCGGAAGGGGTAGTAGGTCGCGTAGAGCAGGAAGACGATCAGGAAGCTGACCAGCGTCGGTTCGTTCCAGACCCACCAGTGGCCCCAGGAGCCCTTCGCCCAGATCGAGCCGGTGACCAGCCCGCCGACGGCGAAGATCACCGAGATGTGGATCGCGACGTAGGAGTAGGCGTCCCAGCGCGGGTCGTCACGGCGCAGGTGCAGGATCGCGAAGATGCCGCCGATGACGAAGCCGCAGAGCGAGACGATCGCCAGCGGCACGTGCAGGTAGAAGATCTTCTGCAGGAAGCCCTGGTCGGCTTCGATCGGCGCGTAGAAGAAGACCAGCGAAAGAGTGACCGCCCACATCACTACGGTGGCGATCGAAAGCGGTCTCAGTCCTTTGCCGTACATACGGGGGCGTTACGCGACGCCGGACGCGGCAGCTCAGTCCTCGAGCAGGAAATCGAATACCGCGTAGCCCAGCAGGGCGAAGACCAGATCGTATAGACCCAGGACCATCAGCCACGTCCCGAAGCGGTGGTAAGAGACTCCGCCCAGCAGCATCAGGGGTTCGGTGGCGGCCGTCGCGGCGATCATCAGCGGGATCACCAGGGGCAGCAGGACCAGCGGCACGAGCAGGTCGCGGGCGCGCGAGTTGACCGCCATCGAGGAGATCAGCGTGCCGGTCGAGGCGAGGCCGATGTCGGCGAGGGCGAGGACGATGATCAACGGCGGCAGCGAGGCGGCACTGTTGAGGAAGAAGAGGGCGAAGATCGGCACCGCGATGATCTCCAGCGCCGCCAGGTAGACGATCAGCGCCGCGACCTTGGCGGTGAAGAGGACGCTGCGGTCGATCGGGGCGAGGCGGATCGCGTCGAAGCCGCCCTCCTCGCGCTCGGCGACGAAGAGGCGGTTGATGCCGAGCACGGCGGCGAACAGCAGCGTCGCCCAGAGGACGCCGGAGGCGAGGCTGCCGGAGAGGTGGCTGTGGTTGAGGCCGAAGCGGAAGATGACGAAGGAGCTGACCGCGAAGAGCGCCATCGCCGGCAGCGACTGCAGGGTGCGGAGCTCGGCCCGGAGGTCCTTGCCGAGGATCGCCGCGAAGGCGATGCGGGAGGGGGTCATCACAACGGTTCCCGCTTCGCTCGCTGCACGAAGAACCGGGATTCGACGCTTGCTCGCTCCGCGCTCACGCGGTCGCGACCTTCTCGTCGATGCCGAGGGTCAGGACCTTGTCGGCCTCCGGCAGGTGGCGCTCCGGGTCATGGGTGACGACGACCCGGGTGCGGCCGCCGGGGCCGATCAGCCCGCGGGCGATCTCGCGGCCCTGGGCGTCGAGGTTCGAGTCGGGCTCGTCGAGCAGCAGGAGCTCCGGTTCGTGCAGGACGCAGCGGCAGATCGCGAGGCGCTGACGCATCCCGGCCGAGTACTCGTAGGTGCGCTCGTCACCGCGGTGGGACATCTTCACCGCCTCCAGCAGCTCCTCGATCCGCGCCTCGGCCCGCGCCCCCGTGATCCCGTGCAGCTTGGCGTGGAAGCGCAGGTTCTCGCGGCCGGTGAGGTCGCGGTAGAGCAGCGGCTCGTGGCCGAGGTAGCCGATCCTGCCGCGCAGCTTCCAGGCGTCGCCGGGGAGCTTGCAGCCGAGCAGTTCCACTTCGCCGCCGGTCGGCCGCAGCAGCGTGGCGAGGATCCGCAGCAGCGTCGTCTTGCCGGCGCCGTTGGGGCCGAGCACGGCAAGCGATTCGCCGCGCGCGACCTCGAGATCGATCCCCGCCAGCGCGGCGCGGTCGCCGTAGACGCGGCACAGGCCGACCAGCCGGATCGCCGGCTCTTGATCCGATGACATGGCCGCGGATTCTGTCGGGTCGGCCGTCGCGCCGCTCTTCGTGACGTAGAACGCGCCCGGCCGAGGCGGCCGCTCAGCCGCGCCGCACCGTGCGGCGGCCGACCCGGAGCAGCGGGCCCGCGCCCTCGCGCAGCGCCCGCGCCCGCACCTCGCCGCGCCCGTAGAGGACGCGGGCCGAGTTGCGCACCGCCTCGCCGAGCGTGCGGTCGTAGGGATGCCACCAGAAGTCGCGGGCCAGGCCCGGCTCCCAGGTGTTCATCTTCACGTCGACGCACTCGTAGAAGCCGAATTTGGAGTGGGAGCGGCCAAGCCCGGAATTCTTCACGCCGCCCCACGAGCACTGGCAGGCGCCGTGGCTGAAGGAGTGGTCGTTGATCCAGACCATCCCCGCCTCGAGCACCCTTGCGATCCGCGCGCCGCGCGCCCGGTCGCGCGTCCAGACCGAGGCGCCGAGCCCGAACTCGGAGTCGTTGGCGAGGTCGATCGCCTCCTGCTCGGAGTCGACGACGACGATCGGCAGCACCGGCCCGAAGATCTCCTCGCGCATGATCCGCATCGCGTGGGTGACGCCGGCGAGGACGGTCGGCGCGATGAACCTGCCGGCGAGCCCGGGGACCTCGGTCGGCCCCCCGCAGAGCTTCCTCGCCCCGCCGGCGACGGCGTCGTCGATCAACTCGACCACGGTCTCGTACTGGGCGGCGGAGGTCATCGGCCCGATCGCGGTCTCCCACTCGAGCGGGTCGCCGAGCGGCAGCCGCTCCGCCTCGCGCACGACGCCGGCGAGGAAGCGGTCGGCGACCTCGCGCATCACGTAGACGCGCTCGATCCCCGAGCAGGTCTGCCCGGCGTTGGCGAAGCCGCCCCAGACCGCCCCGC
>DASZUH010000020.1:0-4301 GCA_035547715.1 Solirubrobacterales bacterium | reverse complement strand
GTTCTCCACCGCGGCGTCGATGATCGCGTCGACCGGGACCTGCTTGCCGAGGTCGATCACCGTGTAGCCGTTGTTGGTGAGGATCGTGTTGACGAGCGACTTGCCGATGTCGTGGACGTCGCCGAAGACGGTCGCGATCACGACCTTGCCCTTGGTGTGGCCCTCGATCCGATCGAGGTAGTTCTCCAGCCGCGCGACGGCGCGCTTCATCACTTCGGCCGACTGCAGGACGAACGGCAGGATCAACTCGCCCGCGCCGAATTTGTCGCCGACCTCCTTCATCGCCGGCAGCAGCACGTCGTTCAGCGTCGGCACCGCGCCGATCTTGTCCACCGACTTGTCGATCCACTCCTCGACGCCGTCCTTCTTGCGGCGCAGGATGTGCCAGTGGAGGGCCTCCTCGGGCTCCATCCCGGCCGTCGGGTCGGCGGCCTCCGCCTCGGCGTCCTCGCCCTTCGACTCGAAGTAGGAGATGAAGCGCGCGAGCGCGTCGTCGCGGCGGTTGAACACCAGGTCGTCGGTGAGCTCGCGCTCCTCCTCGGGGATCTCCGAGTAGGGCGTGATGTGGTTCGGGTTGACCATCGCCAGGTCGAGCCCGGCCTCGACGCAGTGGTGCAGGAAGACGGAGTTGAGGACGGCGCGCGGGCGCGGGCTGATCCCGAAGGAGACGTTGGAGACGCCGAGCGAGGTCTTCACCCCGGGGATCTCCGCCTTCAGCCGGCGGATTCCCTCGATCGTCTCTACGCCTGCGGCTTTCCACTCCTCGTCGCCGGTGGTGAGAGTGAACGTGAGCAGGTCGAAGATCAGCGCTTCGCGGTCGAGCCCGTGCTCGTCGCAGGCGATCTCGACGATGCGCTTGGCGATCTCCACCTTGCGCTCGGCGGTCTTCGCCATGCCGACCTCGTCGATGGTCAGCGCGATCAGCGCGGCGCCGTGTTCCTTCGCCAGCGGGACCACCAGGTCCGCCTTCGCCCGGCCTGCCTCGAGGTTGATCGAGTTGACGATCGCCCGCCCGGGGATCTGCTCGAGCGCGGCCTTGATCACCTCGGGTTCGGTCGAGTCGACCTGGATCGGCGCCGGCTGGGACAGCGAGATCCGCTTCACCACCGCGGTCATCTGCTCGGCCTCGTCCTGGCGCTCGGTCAGCGCGACGCAGACGTCGAGCACGTGGGCGCCGCCCTCGACCTGGTCTTCGGCGACCTGGACGAGCCCGTCGTAGTCGTCGGCGAGCAAGAGCTCCTTGGCTTTTTTCGATCCCTGGGAGTTGACGCGCTCGCCGACCAGGGTCGGGCGCGGCTCCTGCACGAGCGGGGTGGAGGTCATCATCGAGGAGACCTCGATCGGGCCGCGCTGGGGGCGGGGGGAGGCGGGGCGCGCCTCGCCGACCCGCTCGCGAATCGCACGGATGTGTTCCGGATTCGTGCCGCAACAGCCACCGACGATGCCAACGCCGTAGCGCTCGACGAACTCGCCCAAGGTCGCGGCGAGCGGCTCGGGCTTTTCCGGGAAGATCGTCTCGCCGTCCGGGCCCTGCAGCGGCAGGCCCGCGTTGGGGATGCAGTGGACCGGCAGCGGCGAGGTCTCGCCGAGGAAGCGGATCGCGTCGCGCATGTCCTCGGGGCCGGTGGAGCAGTTGAGGCCGACCACGTCGACGTCGAGCGCGGTCAGCGTCGTCAGCACCGAGCGGATGTCGGTGCCGAGCAGCATCTTGCCGCCGTTCGGCAGCAGCGAGACGCTGATCTGCAGCGGCAGCGTGCGGCCGGTGTCGGCGAAGGCCCGGCGGGCGCCGAAGATCGCCGCCTTCACCTCGAGGATGTCCTGGGCGGTCTCGATGATGATCAGGTCGGCGCCGCCCCGGACCAGGCCGGTGGCCTGCTCGGCGAAGACCTCGGCGAGGCGGCCGAAGCCGATGGCGCCGAGGGTCGGGTCGGTGGAGGCGGGAAGGAAGCCGGTCGGGCCGATCGAGCCCGCGACGAAGCGGTCCGGGCCCGCCGCCTTGCGGGCGATCTCGGCGGCCTTGGTGTTGATCTCCAGCGTGTGCTCGCCGAGCCCCCACTCGTCGAGCTTCAGCCGCGAGCCCTGGAAGGTGTCGGTCTCGACCACGTCGGCGCCCGCGTCGAGCATCGAGGTGTGGACGCCCTCGATCACGTCGGGACGGTTCAGCACCAACGCCTCGTGGCATTTGCCGAGCAGCCCGCCGTAGTCCTCCTGGGTCAGGTCGAACTGCTCCAGGGTCGCGCCCATGCCGCCGTCGAAGACGACGACGCGCTCCCTTACTGCCGCCATGTAGTCGCGCTCAGCCATGGCCACTAAGGCTACTGAGGGCGCGAAGACGTACTCCGTCTAGCGCCTCAGGCCGAGGCGCCGCCGCCAGTCGCGGGCGTTGATCAGCTTCACCATGCGCGCGATCAGCCCGCGGCGGCCGCGCGTGTAGGGGTACCAGGTCGGTTCGCGCCTGCCGGCGAAGCGGGTGATCACCAGTGACTCCGTGCGGCAGAACTTGCGGATGCCCTGGGCGCCGTGGCGGTACCCGATGCCCGACTCCTTCCAGCCGCCCATCGGCACGTCGGAGGCGAAGTAGTTGACCAGCACGTCGTTGACGTTGACGGCGCCGCACTCGACCCGCCGGGCGACCCGTTCGGCGTTGGCGCGGGCGCCGAAGACCGAGCCGGAGAGGCCGTAGCGGGTGTCGTTGGCGAGGCGGAGCGCCTCCTCGGCGTCGCGCACCTTCATCACGCCGACGACCGGGCCGAAGGTCTCGTCGCGCATCACCTTCATCGAGTGGTCGACGTCGACCAGCACGGTCGGTTCGAAGTAGTCGCCGGGGCCGGGGAGGCGCTTGCCACCGGTCAGCGCGCGGGCGCCGCCCGCGAGCGCGTCGTCGACCTGGGCCTCGACGATCGCCGTCTGGTTGGGCGAGGTCATCGCGCCGACGTCCTTCGGGTTGCGCTCGTCGTCGGCGCCCTGGCGGATGTCGGAGACCTGCCTGACCAGCTTGGCGAGGAACTCGTCGTAGACCGGCTCCTCCACATATATGCGCTCGACCGAGATGCAGACCTGGCCCGAGTTGAACATCCCGCCCCAGGTGGCGGCGTTGGCGGCGCGGTCGAGATTGGCGTCGGCGAGGACGATCATCGGGTCCTTGCCGCCGAGCTCGAGGCTGACCGGGGTGAGCGTGTCGGCGGCGCGCTTCATCACCTTGCGGCCGGTCCGGTCGGAGCCGGTGAACTGGATGAAGTCGACGTTGTCGACGAGGGCGCCGCCGGTCTCGCCGATCCCCTGGACGACGTCGAAGACATCGGGGCCGCCGATCTCGTGCTTCCAGGCGTCGGCCACCTCGGCGATGCCGAGCGGGGTGAACTCGGAGGGCTTGACGACGACCGCGGCGCCCGCCATCAGGGCCGGGATCGCGTCGCCGAGCGAGAGGATCAGGGGAAAGTTCCAGGGGCTGATGATGCCGACGACCGGATAGGGCCGGTACTGGATGCGGAGCTTCTTCGCGGCGAGCAGGGGGGAGTGGGGCCGGACGCTCTCCTCGCCGATGAACCTGGCCGCCTGGGTGCCGTAGAAGTTGATCGTGTCGGCGAGGTAGGCGGGCTCGTTGGAGGCGTCGGCGCGCACCTTGCCGGTCTCCAGCTGCATCGTGTCGAGCACCCGGTCGGAGTTGTCGAGGATCCAGTCGCGCAGCTTGCCGAGCCAGTGGTGGCGCCCCTCGATCCCCATCGCCTCCCAGTCCGGCTGCGCCGCCCGCACCCGCGCCACGGTCGCCGCGACCGCCTCCGGGCCATCGACGGGCAGGTTGGCGATCGTCTCTCCGGTGGCGGGGTTCAGCACCTCGAGCAGCCCCGGCTCGGTCGCCTTCCCTTCGGCGCCGTCAACCGCGCCATTGGTCTCGGTCGTGGTCCCCGCGGTCCCGCTCTCCATGCTCACTCCTCCGTCCCCTTTGGCTGGTCAGCCAAGACTAGCCGGGTCGGCGCCGCCCGTCAGGGATTCGGGCTGAGGGCTCAGCTGAGGAAGTGCTGCACGACAGCGGCGACGAACCCGGTCGCGAGCGCGCCGAAGAGGATGTTGAAGCGCTGCTCGATCCCCGCGAAGCGTTCGTTCATCTCCTTGCGGAGCCCGCCGACCTCGTCCCGGATCTCGGCCCGGACCTCGCGGAAGTTCTCCTCCGTCCGCTGCGCGAATTCGTCCAGCCGCGCGTCGTTCCACCGTCCGCTCGAGTCCATGGAACGACTGTAGGGATCATCGACGCACGCGTGGGAAACAGAACTGTGCCAATTGTGTGCCATCAGTCTTCCGTC
>DASZUH010000019.1:0-2254 GCA_035547715.1 Solirubrobacterales bacterium | reverse complement strand
TGGTGGACGCGCATGATCGAGGTGACCGCGACCATCTCGGTGGCCGCGTCCTCGGTCCAGCGCTCCCGCCAGTGGCGGCGCGCCTCCTCGATCGGGTCGAATGGCAATTGCGCGGAGTTCACGGCCGGGAGTGTTACAGCGCGGGCGACTTGCGGGGTGGTCAGGGTGCCGCCCCGCGGCGATATTGACCGGCGAAGCGGGGGCAGCAAGTCGGCGATGGCGGAGGCGACCGCGGCGATGGGGGTGGAGCGCGGGATGGCGGTGGAGCGCGGGATGCGGTGGAGCGGACCGCCGGCGTGCCACGCGGCGCCGGTCGACCGCGGCACCGCGGTCGCGGAACGGCTCCGGTCCGCCGTCGTCCCGCTCGACGGAGAGGGTGGGATTCGAACCCACGAGGCAGTTGAACCCGCCCACACGATTTCCAATCGTGCTCCTTAAGCCACTCGGACACCTCTCCAGGTGAGCAGTAGAGCCTAGCTAGACCGCAGCGGAATGGGCCGCGCGAAATCCGGTCCCACGGGTTCGCGATCCGTGGTACAGTTGTTTCCACGTCAACTGTTGAAGTAGAAAGGACTTGAAATGAGCGTCACTCCCGAGGCAGCGCAGACCGTCGTCCCGAAGGGGACCTGGCGGGTCGACCCCGCCCACTCGAAGGTCGGCTTCGCCGTCAAACACATGGGCGTCGCCACCGTGCGTGGCGAGTTCGGCGAGTTCGAGGGTGCGCTCGAGATCGGCGACGACCTCGCCTCCTCGAAGGCCACCGGCTCGGTCAAGACCGCCTCGGTCGACACCAACCAGGAGGCCCGCGACGAGCACCTGCGCTCGGCCGACTTCTTCGAGGTCGAGAAGTACCCGGAGATCGGCTTCGCCTCGACCTCGATCGAGAAGGTCGACGACGAGACGGTGAAGATCACCGGCGACCTGACCATGCACGGCGAGACCCACCCGGTCGAGCTGGAGGCGGAGATCGGCGGCGTCGAGACCGGTCCGGAAGGCGAAAAGCGCACCGGCCTCGAGGTCACGGGCACGCTCTCGCGCAAAGAGTGGGGCATGCACTTCAACGCGGCGCTCGGCAGCGGCAACGTCGTCGTCTCCGACAAGGTGAAGCTGACGCTCGACATCGCCGCCGTCCTCGACGAGGGCTGATCCGGCGAGCGCGCGGCGGTCCGGTAGACGAGAGAGGTAGACGATGAGCACCACGACGACCCGATCCGGTTCCGGCCCCGCCGCCGGCGCCGTCTTCGACGCGGGCGAGACGATCGCCCACGGTGCCGTCCACCTCGACGTCACCGACCTGCCGCGCGCGCTCGCCTTCTGGCGCGACCTGCTCGGCCTCACCGCGCTCGGCGGTGAGGCCGAGGGAGTCGCCCGGCTGGGCGCCGGAGGGCGCGAGCTGATCGTCCTCCACGCGGGCGCCGAGCGGCCGCCGCAGCGCGGTCACTCCGGCCTCTACCACGTCGCCCTCCACCTGCCCGACGCGCGCGAGTTCGCCCGCGTCGTCGCCCGCCTCGGCGCCGCGCGATACCCGCAGGCGCCGACCGACCACATCTTCTCCCAGGCCACCTACCTCGACGACCCCGACGGGATCGGCCTCGAGCTGACCCTGGAGACGCCCGAGCGCGTCGCCGAGATGTCGGTGCGCGGGGCCGAGTTCCGCATCGTCGACACCGAGGGGCGCCTGCGCCGTCCGGTCGAGCCGCTCGACACCGACGCGGTCTTCTCCCACCTCGACGCGGACGCCGACCTTGACCTGCCGCTGCCCGCGGGCACCAAGGTCGGCCACGTCCACCTCCACGTCGGCGACCTGGAGGCGGCGAACGCCTTCTACCGCGACCAACTCGGGTTCGCCGAGCACACCTTCCTGCTGCTCGGCATGGCCGACCTCCACACCGGCGGTCGCTTCCCCCACCGGATGGCGCTGAACGTCTGGCAGGGCCAGGGCGCCCCGCAGCCGCCTCCCGGCACCGCCGGCCTGCGCCACTTCACGATCGTCGCCCGCGACGCGGCGGGCCTGGCGGCGATCCGCGAGCGCCTCGAGACCGCCGGCGTCGACCTCGAGGTCGACGGCGACGCCCTCTTCGCCCGCGACCCCGCGGGCAACCGGTTCCAGCTCGCCGCCGCCTGACCCCTTCTCGCTAGGATCGCTGGTCCCGTGTAGGGCCCCGGAGGGGTGCCGGAGTGGTTGAACGGGGCAGTCTCGAAAACTGTTGGCGTCGCAAGGCGCTCGTGGGTTCGAATCCCACCCCCTCCGCTC
>DASZUH010000018.1:0-1565 GCA_035547715.1 Solirubrobacterales bacterium | reverse complement strand
TTCGACGACCGGAGGCAGGCTTCAGTGGAGCAGGCGCGGCAGGGCCACGGCGGCGAAGCGGACGCCGGCCTGACACGCCGCGGTGACCTGGAGCACACGGCCCTTGCCGGCGGCGAAGACGACCGACGGCGCTTCGTAGCGCAGGCAGTAGCCACGGTGACCCGCGGCGGTCACCGGCCGCGAGCTTTTGGCGCCCTGAAGCAGGGTCTTGATCGGGACTTCCTCGAGCACCAGCGTCACCATCCGGCCGGAACCGGTGAAGACGCAGGTCGGGCCCAGGGGCCGTTCGACGACGTTGACCTTGCCGCCGAGGATCTGCGCGGCCTCGACCCGCGTGACGAGCGAGCAGGGGCGGATCGGTTCGCGCCCGCTGGTGCTCTCCTCGTCGGTGTCGTGGCCGGTGGGGAATTTCCCTGATTCGATTTCGGTGGCCCCTTCGTCCTTCGTCACCGAATCCCGCGACCCGACGATGAAGTCCGACTTCTGGCCGTCGCCGCCCGAACCCGTCGACGACGAGGATCCGCCACCGCACCCCGCGAGCAGCGCGAGCACGCCGATCGAGGCGACGACGAAAAGGAACCGCCGGGCGGCCGTCCAGGGCACGCGATCCAGGCTCATGGAGTGAACATTACGTCGACCCAGTAGTTGCTCGCATTGAACGAGCTGACCGGGAAGGCGAGGGAGGAGCTGTAGACGTAGACGCCGTTCGGCGTCGTGGTCGTCGCAGGAGCGGTGAGGGTGCCGTTCGTCACCGCGCTCGCGAACCCACGCGTGGTCGCCGAGTAATGGCCTTTCGGGGCCAGGTAGGCGGCGATGTAGACGGTGTTCGCGGCGATCTGCACCGGCGAGGAGAAGTTGACTTCCTGCCACCCCGTGGCGGTTTCTTCGGTCGCCGTGGCCTGGGCGAGGAGCGTGCCCCCGCTGGTCCAGAGACCCACCACGTGGGTGCCGGTGTTGGCGGCCGCCTTGTAGAAGCGGATGCCCCTGATCTGACCGGCGACGCTGCTCGCGAACTTCATCCCGACCACGACCGAGCCCGGATCGCTGACGTCGATCGTCGCCGGCGTCGAGTTTTCGAGCAAGGTCAGACGCGGCACCACCGCCGCGGAGGCGGCCGATTCGGCCCCGGTGCCGGCGGCGTTGACCGCGGCGACCCTGAAGGTGTAGGAGCGGCCGTTGGTCAGCGAGCCGACCGTGGCCCTGGTCGCTTCGGCGCCGACGCTGGTGGCCGCCAGCGCTTCGGAGCCCAGGTAGGGGGTCACCCTGTAGCCGGTGATCGGGCTGCCGCCGTTGGAGGCGGGGGCGGTCCAGGTGACTTCGGCGGCGTTGTTGCCGGCGGCGACGCCGACCCCACCCGGCGCACCCGGTGCCACGGGCGCCGGCGTCACCGCGCCCGACTGCGGCGATTCCGGTCCCTGCCCGACGGCGTTGGCCGCGCTCACCGTGAAGGTGTAGGAGGAGCCCGGCGTGAGGCCGGTGATCGTCTTGGTGGTTTCTTCGCCGCCGACCGTGACCGCGGTCTGGGCCCTGCCTTCGAGGTAGGGGGTCACCTTGTAGGAGGTGAT
>DASZUH010000017.1:0-2976 GCA_035547715.1 Solirubrobacterales bacterium | reverse complement strand
GGACCCGGCCGTCCCGGCCACGGCCACAACCTGCCAGGGTCGTGGCCGGGACGGCCGCGTCCCTTCCCGCTGTGCGCACACCCCGCCGTCTCGGACGGGTCCGCGCCCGCAAGGGACAATGCGTCGCGGATGAGCGCCCGGCCGGACCCTGAGGAAGTGAGCGTCGACCGTCGCACCAGTCTCGCCGGGGAGCGGACCCTGCTTGCCTGGTGGCGGACCGGGTTCACGGCGATCGCGGTGGCGCTCGCGGTCGGGCGGGTGCTCCCCGAGTTGACGCCGCACGCGCACCGCTGGCCCTTCGTCGTGATCGGGATCGGCTTCGGCCTCTATGGGATCGCCCTGATCGGCTTCGGCACGCACCGGATCGCGACGCTCGACCGCGAACTCGGCATCCCCCCGCAGGACCGTCCCGCGGTCCGCTCGATGGGCGTGCTCGCGATCGTCGGCGTGCTGCTCGGGATCGCCACGATCGTCCTGATCCTCGTCCAGTAGGCCGACTGCAGCCTGCGCGGTCGACCTGAGACCCGCCGCGCAGGCCAAAGGTCGACCGCGCCGGCGGGATCAGCCTCCCTTGACGACGCCCGCCCGGGGCACGACCTGATTGACGGTCACCTTGGTCACAGCGATCACCTCCCTCCCGCAATGAAATGTCTTGTCTGCAAGGCGCATCTCTTGCAAACGCGTGTGACCGGTGCAGAGGCGATGACGCAACGTCCGTGCGAAAGTTGATTTCCTTAAAGTGAATTGAGCAGGGTCGATCAAACAGGGAGGGTTGAAAGGTGGCGGTCACCCACGCAACGACGGGACGCAAACCGAGGACCGGCGCGAAGGAATCGAAGCCGACTCGTCACAACCGGCCGACGTCACCACTTGTCGGACTGGCGATGGCGATCTCCCACCCGCTGCGCCTCCGGATAATCACGGCGATGAATTCCCCCAAACGCAACGCCTCGCCGAGGGAGCTGGCCGAGGAATTCGACCTCGACGTGAAACGGGTCGCCTACCACGTCCGCGAGCTGACCGCTCTCGGTTACCTCGAGCTGGTCAAGACCGAACCGCGGCGCGGCTCACTCGGACACATCTACCGGCCCGTCCGAGGATTGGAAGCCTGGTGGCGGGAATGGAGCGCGCTCTCCCCCACCTTCAGGCAGATCGTCGCCGCCAGCGCGCTCGGCCTCGGGGTGGAAGCGATCGGCGCCTCGATCGACTCCGGCAGCTTCGGGTCCCGCGAGGACTCGATCCTCGCCCAGGACACCTTTCGGACCGACGAGCGGGGCGCCCGAGAAGCGGCGAAAGTCCTCACCAAGGCGCTGGAAGAACTGCTCGCGATCGCCGACGACGCCAACGCGCGCCTGACAGAGGCCGAGGAGGACGGGTTCCTGCTCAGCTACGTGATGGCCGGCTTCGAAGGCACCCTCCGCCCCGTCTAGCCCGTTCGGCGGCCGGAACCACCGGGTCAATAAAGTGGACCCGGCCCGCGCAGGGGCGGCATGACGGCGAAGCAGACGACCAGAATTCGAGGAGCAAGATGAGCGCAACGGCAGGCCCCGCGACCGTGGAGTCGATCGACCCGGCGAACGGCGAGGTCTTCGCGACCTACGAGATCTTCTCCGAGGGGCAGATCGACGCCGCGCTCGACCTCTCCCACGCCGCCTTCCGCGACTTCCGCCGCGCCCCGTGGAGCGAGCGCGCCGAGCTGATGCGGGGCGTCGCCCGCGAGCTGCGGGCGATGAACGACGAGCTCGCCAGGACGGTGAGCCGCGAGATGGGCAAGCCGCTGAAGGAAGCCGAAGCCGAAGTCGAGAAGTGCGCCTGGGCCGCCGAGCACTACGCCGAGCACGGCGAGAGCTTCCTGGCGCCGGAACCGATCGACGTCGGCGAGGGGCGTCGCGTCGCCGTCCACAAGCGCCCGCTCGGCCCGATCCTCGCGATCATGCCGTGGAACTATCCGCTCTGGCAGGCGATGCGGGCGGCGGCGCCGATCGTCTCGGCGGGCAACACCTTCGTGCTCAAGCACGCCTCCAACGTGACCGGCTGCGGCCTCCTCCTGGAGCAGGCCTTCGAGCGGGCCGGCGCGGCGCCCGGCGTCTTCAAGACGATCGTCGTCTCCGGCCGCAAGGCGAGCGAGCTGATCGGCGACCGGCGGATCGCCGGCGTCAGCCTGACCGGCTCCGACGCCGCCGGCGTCGCGGTCGGCGAAGCGGCCGGGCGCGCGATCAAGCCGGTCGTGCTCGAGCTCGGCGGCTCCGATCCCTTCATCGTCCTCCACGACGCCAACCTCGAGAAGGCGGTCGAGGTGGCGGTCACCGCGCGCTTCCAGAACACCGGCCAGAGCTGCATCGCGGCGAAGCGGTTCATCGTCGTCGAGGCCGTCGCCGACGAGTTCGAGCAGCGCTTCGCCGACGCGGCGAAGAGCCTGCGCCGCGGCGCCCCGTTCGACCCCGAGACCCAGCTCGGCCCGATGGCCCGCGAAGACCTGCGCGACGAGCTGGCCGGGATCGTCCGCGCCTCCGAGGCGGCGGGCGCCCGCATCCTCACCGGCGGCGAGGCTCCCGACGAGCCTGGCGCCTGGTACGAGCCGACGGTCGTCAGCGCCACCGCCGACTCGAACGCGTCGGTGCTGCGCGAAGAGACCTTCGGCCCGGTCGCCGCGGTGGTGCGCGTCCCCGACGAGGCGGCGGCGGTCGAGCTCGCCAACGACTCCGAGTTCGGCCTCGGCTCGAGCGTCTGGACCGAAGACCTGGAGCGGGCCGAGAAGCTCAGTGCCGACATCGAGGCGGGCATGGTCTTCGTCAACGCGATGACCGCCTCGGACCCGCGGATCCCCTTCGGCGGCGTCAAGCGCAGCGGCATCGGGCGCGAGCTCGGCGGCGAATTCGGCATCCGCGCCTTCGTCAACATGCAGGCGGTCGCGCTCACCGAGCTCTAGGTGGTCGGCCCGCGGGCGGACGTCGGGGCGGGCCTGTGGTTCGGGGC
>DASZUH010000016.1:0-4866 GCA_035547715.1 Solirubrobacterales bacterium | reverse complement strand
CGTCGCTTGTAGCCATATACGGCTACAAGCGACGAACGCACCGGGGCGGCATATGAGGAAGCGAGGAGAGACCGTGACGTTCCATGGGTCTTCGTCACGGAATCCTTGCCCTTCGTGGCCGATCATGCGCTCCTTCCCACGGGACGCGCACGTCCCCCGGCACACGCCCCGAACCCTCCTCACTCTCACGGACCCGGCCGTCCCGGCCACGGCCACAACCTGCCAGGGTCGTGGACGGGACGGCCGGGCGCAACTCGGACGGCCGCCAGCCCCGGCCGCTAACCCCGGCCGCCGGCTTCAGGCGCCGCCCCGGCCCTCAGGCGCGGTCGGGGACGCGCGGGCTGGCCGGTGCGCTCCACCAGCGGTCGAGCCGGCGCAGGGCGAGGAGTGCGGCGGCGGGGAGGACGACGAGGGCGGAGAGGAGGAGGAACCAGAGCTGGGAGGCGTCGGAGCCGGCGCCGATCGTGTGGACGATCGCCAGCACCCAGAAGGCCGCGATCAGGCGGTGGAGCCTGCGCCAGCGGGCGGCGCCGATTCGGTCGCGCACGTAATAGGTGAGGCCGAGGGCGGCGAGGCCGTAGCCCGCCACGATCCCGATTCCGGTCCAGAGCGGTCGGTAGGCGCCGACGAAGGGGATCGCGATCCCGGTCAGGCCGGGGTTCAGGTAGGCGTCGCCGAGCAGCGACAGCCCGTGCAGGGCGACCATCGCCACCGTCGTCAGCGAGAGCGCCTCGTGGATCGCCCGCAGGTCCTGCCTGCTCGCGGCGGGGCGCCTGGCGCTCAACATCAGCCCGACCGTGACCGCGGCGCTCGCCAGCAGCATCGCCGCGCCGCCCGCGGCCCGGCTGGTGATCCAGAAGAGGTGTTCGCTCGCGATCAAGCGACCAGCCCGGACGCGGCGAGCGGGCCGATGCCCTCGAAGGCCCGGACCCGTCCGCCCGCCTCGACGACGACGCCGCCGAAGGGCAGCTGCGACGCGGCCCGCCCGGGGCCGACCAGCAGTGCCGACTTGGCGAGGGTCTCGGCGATCAGGCCGGTGGGCGCGACCGCGGTCGCCTGGAGCACGCCGGTGTAGGCGGGGCGGCCGGTGGCCGGGTCGAGGATCTGGTGGGCGGGGCGGCCCTCGTCGTCGACCCAGCTGCGGCGGGTGATGCCGCTGGTCGCGACCGCGCCCTCGGCGATCCGCAACTCGTGCAGCGGCGGGCCGCCCCGCGGGTCGTCGACCAGGATCGTCCGCGTCCGCGCGTCGACGCCGCCGACGCGGAGGTCACCGCAGCAGTCGACCGCGAAGGCCGGGTAGTCGGCCAGGACCTCGCCGATCTCGTCAGCCATCAGCCCCTTGGCGATGCCGCCGGGATCGATCCGCAGGCCGGGTGGGCGGATCACCGTCCCGGCGCGCTCGTCGACCGCGAGCTCGCACCAGCGCGAGCGCGGGTCCGGCGCCGCCGGGTGGAGCGGCGGCGCCGGACCCGCTCCCACGGTCCCGAAATCGCGCGTCTGCGCGTAGCCCGCCGCCTCGATCTCGTCGACCAGCGTGGCGTCGACGAGGCCGCCGCTGCGCAGGCCCGCGGCGACCGCGCCGGCGACGACCCGGCGCAGCAGCCGCGAGGCGGGAACCTCGGGGCGCGGATCGCGGTTGAGGCGCGAGAGCTCGCTGTCCGGGTCGAATCGCGACAGGATCCCGTGGGCGATGAGCAGCATGCGCCTGGCGTCGGCGACGGCCGCGGCGGCGTCGTGCTCGGCGCCCTCGCCCTCGACCCGCACCGAGCAGCGACCGCCGAAGCAGGGGAAGGTCTCGGTCGCCGTGCTCATGACTGGCTGGTCACCAGCGGTTCTTCGAATTCGGGCGCTTCGGCTTCGACTTCTTCGCCGGCCGCGTCCTCCTCGTCGCGCTTCCGGCGCGGCTCCAGTTCGCGCGGCTCGGTCGTTTCCACCGCTTCCTTGGCGGCCGCCACCGTCCGCGTCGTCGCGGTCGCCTTCTTCGTCGACAGCACCGGGTCGTTGCCGGTCGCCATCTGGACGAAGACGATGCCCCAGAGGACGGCGAAGCAGAGCAGCGAGATGACGACGACGCGACCGCGCAGGAGGCCCGCCCGGCGGCGCTGGGCGGCGAGCCGCATCCACGCTTTGCGTTTCAGTTCTCGTTTCTCGATCGGGTCCATGTCTCACCTTGGCGCCGCTCCTCAAAGCGGCGGTCAACGGTCCGTGTGAATTTCCTCAGAGCCAGGCGCCGCCCGCCGCGAGGGCGACGAAGCCGAGCGCGACGCCGAGCCCGAGCGCCGCGACCATCGCGCCGGCCCGCGCTCCGGCGCCGCCGATGCGGGGGCCGCGCCGCCAGTCGGCGCTCGCCAGTGCCGGCAGCTCGAGCAGATGGCCGAGCACGTGCAGCGCCATCAGCGCGACCCAGGCGATGAAGCTCACCTTGTGGGCGAAGATCAGCGTGTTGCTCGGCGGTCCGGCGAGGAGCAGCGCGACGCCGGTGCCGAAGAGCGCGATCGTGGTGAGAACGACGCCGGGGGCGAGCAGCCGCAGGATGGTCGGCGGCGGCCCCTTGCGCACGTACGGTTCGTCATGCGTGTAGTAACGGACGAAGCGCCAGCCGACGCTGCCGAGCTTCAGCGCCACCGGCGGGATCAGCATCAGGCCGATGAACAGGTGCGCGCCGAGCAGCTGCCCGATGAACGGGATCGTGATCCCCTCGGCGGCGAGGAGGACGAGCAGGGCGACGGCGACGGCGCCGGTCAGGCGGGCGTTGCCGGCGACCCCGCCGCTGCGGGTGGCGGGGCGGCTGCGGGTGCCGCCCAGGGCGGCTGCGTGGGAGTCGAGCATGGCGACGATGCTGAGACCGTGCCCTTGGACCGCCCTAAGCCGCGCGTGAGAGCTTCCTCACCTTGGCTCCGCCGCGCGGAATCCGGGCAACTCGAAGCTGATCCGGGCACCGCCGGGCGGCGACTGCCCGGCCCAGATCCGGCCGCCGTGGGCGGCGACGATCGAGCGGGCGATGGCGAGACCGAGGCCGGCGCCGCCGGTGGCGCGGACGCGGGCCGCGTCGCTGCGGTGGAAGCGGTCGAAGACGCGCTCGCGCTCGGCCGGCGCGATGCCCGGGCCGTCGTCGTCGACGTCGACCCGCAGGCGCCCGTCGGCGGCGCTCGCGGAGACCGTGACCGTCCCCTCCGGGCCGGCGTGGCGACGCGCGTTCTCGACCAGGTTGCGGATCACCCGGGCGACCATGTCGGGGTCGAGCTCGATCCGCCCGGCGGGGGTCGGCCCGAGGGTCGCCGCGCCCGGGGCGGCGGCGACGGCCTCGCGCAGGAAGGCGGCGGCGTCGAGCTCGCGCCGCACCGGCCCGACGCCCTCGTCGAGGCGCGCCAGCGCCAGCATCTCCTCGACCAGCCTTTCGACCCGGGCGAGCTCCGCCAGCGTCGCCGCCTCGACCCGCTTCACCGCCGCCGCGTCGGGCTCCGGTTCGCGGGCGAGCACTTCGATCTGGCCGCGGATCGCGGTGAGCGGGCTGCGCAGCTCGTGCGAGGCGTCGGAGACGAAGCCGCGCTGGCGGGCGAAGGCGTCCTCGAGCCGGTCGAGCATCAGGTTGAAGGAGTCGCCGAGGGTGCGGAGCTCGGCGGGCGAGGAGGGGTCGACGGGGATGCGCGGGCTGAGGTCGCCGGCGTCGATTTCGGTGGCGGTGGCGGCGAAGCGCCGCAACGGGGCGGCCGCCCGCGCGGCGACCAGGTAGGCGGCGAGGAGCGCCGCGGCGAGGGCGAACGCGCCGACCAGGAGGAAGGTCTTCTCGACGTCGTGCTGGGCCTCCTCGATCGGCGTCTCGCCGTCGGAGTCGTGGCGCTCGGCCGCGGTCGCGCCGGGTTCGTGCGCCTCCCGTTGCTCCTCGCGTTGGATCACCGTGCGCTCGTGCGACATCTGCGCGCGCACCGTGACGAAGACGAGGCCGAAGGAGACGATGACGATCGCGCCGAAGGAGAGGGCGAGGCGCCCGCGGAGCCCGAGCCGATCCCAGCGCGCCCTCACCGCGGCTCCCGCAGCCGGTAGCCGGCCGCGCGCAGGGTCTCGATCGGCGCCGGCGAGCCCGGCCGCGCCAGTTTGCGGCGCAGGTAGCCGATGTAGACCTGGACGATGTTGGTCCCCGGGTCGTGGTCGTATCCCCAGACCGAGGAGAGGAGCTCCTCGCGCGTGCAGACCCGTCCCGCGTGGCGCATCAGGTAGGCGAGGAGGTCGGCCTCGCGCTCCGGCAGCCGCGTCGCCTCGCCCTCGCGGCGCGCCTCGCGGGTCAGCAGGTCGAGCCGGATCCCGGCCGCCTCGAGGACCGTTTCCGCGGTCGCGCCACCCTCACGCAACCGTGCCCGGATCCGCGCCAGGAGCTCCTCGAAGGCGAACGGCTTGGTGACGTAATCGGTGGCGCCGCGGTCGAGTCCCTCGACCCGGTCGGCGATCTCGGCCTTCGCGGTCAGCATGATCACCGGCAGCAGCGGGCGGGAGCGGCGGACGCGCCGGAGCACCTCGATCCCGTCGATGCCGGGCAGCATCCGATCGAGGATCACCAGGTCGACCTCGGGGTCGAGCGCCAGGCGTGCGCCTTCCTCGCCGTCGCCCGCGACCCGGACCGCGTATCCCTCGCCGCGCAGGCCGCGCTCGAGGAAGTCGGCGATGCCGATCTCGTCCTCGACGACCAGGATCTCCATCGCGGCGATCGTACGTCTCAGCGGCGTCGGCGCCGGCGGATCGCGCGCAGGCCGCCGTCGAGGAGATACCAGGCCGCCAGCGCGATCGCGGCCAGCAGGCCGAGGAAGCCGACCACGCCGATCCCGGCCGCGAGGACGATCGCCACCAGGCCGAGGAGGACGCCGAGGACGA
>DASZUH010000015.1:0-15138 GCA_035547715.1 Solirubrobacterales bacterium | reverse complement strand
CCGAACCGGATCGGCCAGGGGATCGAGTTCGACTACTGCTGCGTGCACGCGGCGATGACCGCGCGCGAGCTCGGTCGCGACGCGGTGATGATCAACTGCAATCCGGAGACGGTCTCGACCGACTACGACACCTCCGATCGGCTCTACTTCGAGCCGCTTACCGCCGCGGACGTGCTCGCGGTCTGCGCGCAGGAGAAGCCGGAGGGCGTGATCGTCCAGTTCGGCGGCCAGACGCCGCTGAAGCTGGCGCGGACGCTGGAAGAGGCGGGCGTGCCGCTGCTCGGGACGCCGGTCGACGCGATCGACCTGGCCGAGGACCGCGGCCGCTTCGGCGACCTGCTGCGCAGCCTCGACATCGCCCACCCGCCCTACGGCACCGCGTTCTCGGCCGAGGAGGCCGAGACCGTCGCCGGCGAGGTCGGCTTCCCGCTGCTGGTGCGGCCGAGCTACGTGCTCGGCGGCCGGGCGATGGAGATCTGTTACTCGACCGACGACCTGCGGACCTACCTGGACAAGCACGTCAAGGCCGACCAGGAGCACCCGCTGCTGCTCGACCGCTTCCTCGAGAACGCGATCGAGGTCGACGTCGACGCGCTCGGCGACGGCACCTCGGTCCACGTCGCCGGGATCATGCAGCACGTCGAGGAGGCGGGCGTCCACTCCGGCGACTCGGCCTGCGTGATCCCGCCGCTCTCGCTCGGCGAGGAGATGCTGGCGGAGATCCGCGCGACGACCGAGCGGATCGCCGTGGCGCTCGGCGTCGTCGGACTGCTGAACATCCAGTACGCGATCGCCGAGGGGCGCCTCTACGTGATCGAGGCCAACCCGCGCGCCTCGCGCACCGTGCCCTTCGTCTCCAAGGCGATCGGGGTGCCGCTGGCGAAGGTCGCGGCGCGGCTGATGCTGGGGGAGAAGCTCGCCGACATGGAGCTGCCGGGCGCCCTGCCCGAGCACGTCAGCGTCAAGGAGGCGGTGCTGCCCTTCGCCCGCTTCGCCGGCGCCGACTCGGTGCTCGGCCCGGAGATGAAGTCGACCGGCGAGGTGATGGGCGTCGCCGCCGACTTCCCGACCGCCTTCGGCAAGGCGCAGGCCGCCGCCGGGGTGGTCCTGCCGCGCGAAGGCTCGGTCTTCATCACCGTCTCCGACACCGACAAGGCGGCGGCGACGCAGCTCGCCGGGCGCCTCCACGACGTCGGCTTCGAGATCATCGCCACCGGCGGCACGGCGATGGCAATCGAGCGGATGGGCGTGCCGGTGCGGCGGATCAACAAGCTGCACGAGGGCTCCCCGCACGTCCTCGACCTGATCCGCAAGCGCGAATGCGACCTGGTGATCAACACGCCGAGCGGCAGCGGGGCGCGCGCGGACGGCTACGAGATCCGCACCGCGGCGGTCAAGCACGGCATCCCCTCGATCACGACGATGACCGCGGCGACGGCGGCGGTGCGGGCGATCGCCTCGGGGCGCGGGATCGATGACGAAGTGCGGTCCCTGCAGGAGATCCACGCGGCGGCGCGGGAGGCGGCGGCGAAGCCATGAGCGCGGAGCGGCCCAGCGCGCCCTTCGGACGCCGCCTCTGCGAGGTCGCTGCCAACCGCGACTCGGGCGGCTACCGGGTCGTCTCGCTGGTCGACCGCGAGGGACCGGAGCCGGCGCCGGGCCAGTTCTACATGCTGGCCGCGGCGGAGGGCTGGGATTCGCGCGACGGCCGCGCCTTCCTGCCGCGGGCGATCTCGGTCGCCGACGTCGACCCGGCCGCGGGCGGGGGAGTGCGGCTCGACTTCCTGCTCGACGCGGTCGGGCCCGGGACCGGGCGGCTCTGCGCAGCTGAGCCTGGGGAGGGGGTCTGGATCACCGGCCCGCTCGGCAACTCCTTCGACCCCCCCCGCGAGGTCTCGCCCGCGGCCGCCGGGGCGGTCCTGGTCGGCGGCGGGGTCGGGGTCGCCCCGCTGGCGCTGCTGCGCCGCCGGTTCAGCGAGCGCGCCGTCCCACACCGGGTCCTGCTCGGCTTCCGCGACCGGACGCACACCGGCGGCCTCGACCTCTTCTGCGGCTCCTCAGGGGCGCTCTGTCCCGAGGTGAGGCTGGCGACCGAGGACGGCCACGCCGGCCACCAAGGCCGCGTCACGGACCTCCTGCTGCCGATCCTGGCCGGGGACGACGCCGCCTCGGCCGTCGTCTACGCCTGCGGGCCGCCGGCGATGCTGGAGGCGATCCGGGCGCTCTGCGCGGAGCACGGCATCCCCTGCGAGCTGGCGCTCGAGTCGCCGATGGCCTGCGGCTTCGGCGCCTGCTTCGGCTGCGCCGTCCCCAAACCGGGCGGCGGCTACCTGCGGCTCTGCGTCGACGGGCCGGTGCTGGGCGGCGAGCAGGTCGAGGAGGTGAGCCACGCGTATGCCTGAGCTCTGCGGGATCGAGCTGGAGCACCCGGTGATCAACGCCTCCGGCACCTACGACGCGATCGCCGCCCGCGCGGTCTTCGGCGACGCGCTGCTCGAGGACTTCCCCTTCGGCGCCTTCGTCTCGAAGACGATCACGCCCGAGCCGCGCGCGGGGAACGCGCCGCGGCGGATCTGGGAGACGCCGAGCGGGATGCTCAACTCGATCGGGCTGCCGAACAAGGGCCTCGACGGCTTCCTCGCCGAGGACCTGCCGCAGCTGCGCGAGCTGCCGGTGCCGCTGATCGTCTCGATCATGGCGACGACGCGGCAGGACTTCGTCCGCTGCGTGGAGCGGGTCGCGCGGCGGGCCGAGGTCGCGGCGATCGAGCTGAACGTCTCCTGCCCGAACGTCCACTCGGGGCTGATCGTCGGCGAGAACCCGAGCGAGACCGAGGCGCTGCTCGCGACGCTGCGCCCGGTCACCGAGAAGCCGCTGATCGTGAAGCTGACGCCGAACGTCGCCGACCCGGCGGCGGTCGCGGCGGGAGGCGAGCGCGGCGGCGCCGACGCGATCTCGCTGATCAACACCCTGAAGGGCACGGCGGTCGACCCCGCTACCGGCGAGCCCGCCCTCGGCAACGGCTACGGCGGCCTCTCCGGCCCGGCGGTGCGACCGGTCGCGCTCGAGCAGGTGCGCGCGGTGCGGGCGGCGGTCGACCTGCCGATCGTCGGGATGGGGGGGATCTCCTCGGGCGCCGACGCGGCCGAATTCCTCGCCCTCGGGGCGAGCGTCGTCGCCGTCGGCACGGAGAGCTTCCGCGACCCCCGGGCCGGCGCCCGCATCGCGGCGGAACTGGAGTCGATGCTCCGCCCTGAGCGCTTGACGACCCCTGCGCTTGACCTCGACTAGAGGTTGAGATGAATTTACGCGCAAATGGGTGACCTCGGCTTGCGCGTGCGTGTCCCCGGGCTATACTCGCCGCCGCATGGCGACCTCGACCAAGACCTCTCTCGCGGCCCCGGAAAGGTCCCTCGATCAGAGGATGGAGGCGCTCAGGCGGGCCAACGACATCCGCACCGCCCGGGCCAAGCTGAAGAAGGACCTGAAGGCCGGCCGCTCGAGCATCCACGGGATCCTGCTCGATCCGCCCGAGTTCGTGATGACGGCGAAGGTCTTCGACATGCTCCTCGCGGTTCCCAAGTACGGCCGGGTGAAGACCAACCGGATCCTCAACCAGTGCCGGATCTCGCCGTCGAAGACGATCGGCGGCCTCTCGGAGCGCCAGCGCACGGAGCTGGTCTCCCTCCTCCGCCGGTAGTCAAGCCGACCGACCTGTCCGTAAGGATCGAGCGCCGATGAGCGGCGCGTCTCCCAAGGTTTTCGTCATCACCGGCCCCTCCGGCGTCGGCAAGGGCACGCTGATCAAGAAGCTGCTCGAACGCGTGCCCGGCCTCGCGCTCTCGGTTTCGGCGACGACGCGGGCGCCGCGCGAGGGGGAGGTCGACGGCGTCGACTACCACTTCCTCACCGAGGACCAGTTCCAGGAACGGATCGCCGCCAAAGACTTCCTCGAGTTCGCCACCTACTCCGGCAACCACTACGGCACGCTGAACTCGGAGCTCGACCGCTGCCTCGAGAAGGGCCGCTCGGTCGTCCTTGAGATCGAGGTCCAGGGGGCGACCCAGGTCCGCGCCGCCCGGCCCGACTCGGTCCAGATCTTCATCGCCCCGCCCGACGAGTCCGTGCTCCGCGAACGCCTCGGCGGCCGCGGCACCGACTCCCCCGAGGCGATCGACCGTCGCCTCAAAACGGCCGAGCAGGAGCTGGCCCAGCAGCGCGACTTCGACCACCGCATCGTCAACGACGACCTCGACCAGGCCGCCGACGAGCTCGAGTCGATCGTCCGCGAATCGATCGGCATCGATCCGTAGGCGCGACCGAGGGGCGGTTCGTCACGGGTCGTCATGCCTTCCGACACCTTCGCCGGGGATCGGGAGGGGTGCGTTCGTCGCTTGTCGCCGTATAAGGGGACAAGCGACGAACGCACTACGGCGACCCATGAGGAAGTGAGGATGGGTCGTGACGTTCCATGGGTCGTCGTGCGGGATCTCGCGCCGCAGTGACGCCCTCGCCGGTGGCGTCCTTTGGCTCGGGCGGGGTTCGCCCCGATGAACCTCTACACTGCTCCGTCCAATGGTGAAACCACGCGTAGACAAGCTTCTCGATCACTCTGACTCGCACTACGCCGCCGTCGTCGTCGCGGCGAAGCGGGCGCGTCAGATCAACAGCTACTTCCACAACCTCGGTGAGGGTGGCTTCGGCGAGTACCCGCCCCCGATGGTGGAGACGAACGCCGAGGGCAACTACCTGACGATGGCGCTCGAAGAGCTGGCCGAGGGCAAACTCAAATACGAGTACCGCAGCTAGGCGCGTGGCGCCCGGCTCCTGAGGAGCTCGAGATGGCCCGGTTGTTGCTGGGTGTCAGCGGAGGGATAGCGGCGTACAAGTCGCTTGAGTTCGCGCGCCTGGCGACGCTGGCCGGCCACGGCGTCCGGGTCCTGATGACCGCGAACGCCGGGCGCTTCGTCGGCGCCGCCTCCTTCGAGGGGATCGTCGGCGCGCCCGTCCTCACCTCCGAGTTCGAGCGCGACCCGATGCGCGGCGCCTTTCCCGGCGAACCCGGGCAGGAGGGCCACGACCCGATCGGCCACCTCGAGCTGGCCGCGGGGTGCGACGCCTTCCTCGTCGCGCCCGCCTCGGCCAACACGCTCGCCAAGCTCGCGGGCGGCTTCGCCGACTCGATGCTCGCGACCTCGTTCCTCGCCTGCACCGCGCCGCGCCTGGTCGCCCCGGCGATGAACGACCGCATGTACGCCGCCGCCGCGACCCAGGCCAACCTGGCGACGCTGCGCGAGCGCGGGGTGGAGGTGATCGAGCCCGGCGAGGGCCTCCTCGCCTCGCGCGACGAGCACGGCCGCGGCCGGCTGCCCGACCCGGCGGAGCTGCTGGCGCGGGTCGAGGCGGCGCTCCTCGGCGCCGGGTCGACCTCGGCGCCGACCGAGGTCGCCCTCCCGGGCGCCGAGCAGTTGCCGGCCCTGGTCGAGGCCGCGCCACCCGCCGGTGAGCCCGGCCCCTGGGACGGGCTGCGCGTGATGGTCACCGCCGGCGGCACCCGCGAGCCGATCGACTCGGTCCGCTTCATCGGTAACCGCTCGAGCGGCCGCATGGGCATGGCGCTCGCCGCCGCCGCGGCGGGGCGGGGCGCCGAGGTGACCCTGGTCGCCGCCAACGTCGCCCTGCCCGGGCCTCCCGGGGTCAAGCGGATCGACGTCGAGACGACGGCCGAGCTCGCCCACGAGACGATCGAACGGTTCGAGACCCAGCACGTGCTGCTGATGGCCGCCGCGCCCGCCGACTTCCGCACCGAGCCGATCACCGGCAAGATCAAACGCCAGGACAGCGTCAACCTGAACCTGCAGCCGACCGAGGACATCCTCGCCGCGATCGCGGCCCGGCGAGGCGAGAACCAGACCGTGGTCGGCTTCGCCGCCGAGCACGGCGGCGACGCGATCGGCCGTGCCCGCGCCAAGCTCGCCCGCAAGGGCGCCGACCTGATCGTCCTCAACGACGTCTCCGACCCGTCGATCGGCTTCGAGAGCGCCGAGAACGAGGTCGTGCTGGTGTCCGCGACCGACGAGGAGGAGGTCCCGAAGGCCGCCAAGGAGGACGTCGCCGAGGCGATCCTCGACCGCGTCGACCGGCTCCGCGCCGCCGGCGGCAAGCCTGCCCAGGCGACCGGCTGAGCGCCGCGGAACCGCCATCTGACCCGCAAACCGGGCGTTTCGGTCGAGCGCGCAGGCAAGCTATACTGGCTACAAGCTTTTCTGTCCCTATCTGTATCGCGCAGTCGAGAAGTGGGCCTGGCCCACTTTTTTTACGGCCCGAATCGGGCATCCACCGGAGTGAGAGCCACCAGCAGAGCCAGCCTATGAACGACCTTCAAGCAGACATCCAGAGCCGCCTCGGCGAGCTCGACCCGGAGATCGACCTGCTCGCCGTCGAGCAGCCGGGCAACGAGATGCTGCGGCTGTTCATCGACCATCCCGACGGGGTCGACCTGGCGCTCTGCGAACGGGTCACCCACCACCTCAACGACCTTCGCGTCGACTACGCGCTCGAGGTCTCATCACCCGGGGACAAGTACCGTCGGCAGAGCGCGTCCACCAGTTCCGAGAAAGAGGAGTCTCCCAGTGAGTAAAGAGATCGTCGACGCAGTCAAAGCGCTCGAGCAGGAGAAGGGAATCTCCGCTGACAAGTTGATGGACGCTCTCGAGGACGCCCTGCTTTCGGCCTATAAGAAGACCCCCGGCGCGGCCAAATACGCGCGGGTCGAGCTCGACCACGAGACCGGCGACTTCAACGTCTTCGAACTGATCCTGCCCGCCGAGCTGGAGGAGAAGCTCCTCGCCGAGGCGGCCGAGCAGCAGGAGGAGCCAGAAGTCGATCCGGAGACCGGCGAACTGAAGGAGCCGGAGGAGCCGGAGCTCGATCCGGAGATGATCGCCCCTTACGAGGACCAGATCACGACCCGCGACGTCACCCCCGAGGACTTCGGCCGGATCGCCGCCCAGACCGCCAAGCAGGTGATCCTGCAGCGGATCCGCGAGGCCGAGCGGCAGATGATGTACGACGAGTACCAGGACCGCGTCGGCGAGCTGATCACCGGGATCATCCAGCAGTCGGACAAGCGCTACACGCTGGTCCAGCTGCGCGAGCGGGTCGAGGCGCTGCTGCCGAAGTCCGAGCAGGTCTACAACGAGCGCTACGACCACGGGATGCGGGTCAAGGCCGTGATCACCGACGTCTCCGACTCGACCAAAGGCCCGGCGATCGTCGTCTCCCGCCGCAGCCCGGAGCTGATCAAATCGCTGTTCGAGCTCGAGGTGCCGGAGATCGCCGACCGCCTGGTCGAAATCGTCGGCGTCGCCCGCGAGCCCGGCTACCGCTCGAAGATCGCCGTCGTCTCGCACGCCGACGGGGTCGACCCGGTCGGCGCCTGCGTCGGCCCGCGCGGCTCGCGCGTCCGCATGGTCGTCTCCGAGCTGCGCGGCGAGAAGATCGACATCATCCCTTACAACGAGGAGCCCGCCCGGTTCGTCGCCAAAGCGCTCTCGCCGGCCCGCGTCCGCGAGGTGATCGTCGACGACGACGAGCGCCAGGCGACCGTGATCGTGCCCGATGACCAGCTCTCGCTGGCGATCGGCCGCGACGGCCAGAACGCGAGACTCGCCGCCCGCCTGACCGGCTGGCGCGTCGACATCAAGTCGGAGACCGAGTTCGCCTCGGAGGAATCGGAGGTCGAGTTCGAGGGCGAAGAAACCTTCGACGGCCGCTGCATGGCGGTGCTCTCGAACGGGCGCCGCTGCCCGAACGCGGCGATCCCCGGCTCGACCTACTGCGGCCTGCCGCAGCACCAGGCGCTCTCGCGCTTCGACACCAGCCAGGTGGCGGTGCTCGGCGACCTCTCCGACGCCGAGGTGGAGATCCTCGCCGACCCCGACGCCGACCAGGGCCAGGTCGACGAGATCGTCGCCCGCGCCGCGGCCAACTTCGTCGAGGAAGCCGAAGAGGTCGCCGCCGAGGAGTCGGTGGTCGACGAGATCGTCGATGAGGCGATCGCCGAGGAGGAGGCCGAGGAGGCCGTCGAGGACCCGGTCGAAGCAGAGCTAACCGAAGAGGTCGCCGACGAGGTCGCGATCGAGGCCGAAGAGGCCAACGAGGCCGCCGTCGAGAACGGAGCAACGGAGGACGCCGGCGAGCCGGTGGCCGAGGAGGCTGAGCAGGCCTAGTGGCAAAAAAGCGGGTTCACGAGATCGCCAAAGCGCAGGGCGTCAGCTCGAAAGAGCTGCTCGCCGCGCTGAAAGCCGCCGGCATCGAAGCCAAAGCGGCCGCCTCGAGCGTCGAGGAGGCCGACGCGCTGCGCGCGATCGGCGCCTCCAACGGGGGCGGCGGCGCCGCCACCCAGGCGCCGCCCAAACCGCAGGCCGCTCCGGCCAAAGCCGCTCCCGCGACGGAGCAGCCCGCCCCCGCGACGGAGCAGCCGAAAACCGCGAGCCCGGCCCCCGCCGCCGCTTCGGCGCCGGCGAAACCCGCGCCGAAAGCGGAGCCCAAACGCCCGCCCGGTCCCAGGATCATCAGCGAGGCGCCCAAACCAGCGGCGCCGGCCCAGGGCCAGAAAGCCGCCGCGCCCCAGGGCGCGGGCGCGAAACCGCAGGCCGCCGCCTCCAATGCCCCGGTGAAACCGCCGGCGAAAAAACCGCCCGCGGCGTCGAGCAAACCCGTGCGCCCCGGCGGCCCCGCCGGCGGCGGCGGCGCGGGCGCCGGCGCGGCCGGGAAAAAACGCCGCGTCGTGATCGACTCGCAGGCCGCCCGTCGCGACCAGATGGGCGCGCCGCCGCCGCAGCGCCCACCGCGCCGCCGTGGTGGCCGCCGCCGCAGGCCGCTGCTGGAGGAGCCGCCGCTCGGGCCGCAGGCCCCGGTCGAGCCCGAGGCGACGAAAATCAACTCCGGCGCCACCGTCCGTGAGCTGGCCGAGAGCATCGGCCTCGCCCCGGCCGAGGTGATCAAAAAACTGATGATGATGGGCGAGATGGCGACGCTCACCCAGACGCTCACCGACGAGTCGATCCGGGCGATCGCCGACGAGTACGACCGCAAGATCGAGATCGTGCGCGCCGCCGACGAGGGCCCCGAGGAACCGGAATTCGCCGACGCCGAGGAGGACCTCGTCGCCCGCCCGCCGGTGGTCACGATCATGGGCCACGTCGACCACGGCAAGACCTCGCTGCTCGACGCGATCCGCGAGACCGAGGTCGCCGCGGGCGAGGCCGGCGGTATCACCCAGCACATCGGCGCCTACCAGGTGAACCACGACGGCAACACGATCACCTTCCTCGACACGCCGGGCCACGCCGCCTTCACGGCGATGCGCGCCCGCGGCGCCAAAGTCACCGACGTCGTGGTCGTGGTCGTCGCCGCCGACGACGGCGTCATGCCGCAGACCCAAGAGGCGATCGACCACGCCCGCGCGGCCGACGTGCCGATGCTGGTCGCGGTCAACAAGATCGACAAAGAGGGCGCCAACCCCGAACGGGTCCGCACCGAGCTCGCCCAGGAGAACATCACCCCGGAGGAATGGGGCGGCGACACGCTCTTCGTCGACGTCTCGGCGAAGACCCACCAGGGGCTCGACGACCTGCTCGAGAACATCCTCCTCGTCACCGAGCTGGAGGAGCTCTCGGCCAATCCCGACGCGCCCGCCTCGGGCAACGTGATCGAGTCCCAGCTCGATCCGGGCCGCGGCCCGGTCGTCACCGTGCTGGTCGCCCGCGGCACCCTCCGCGTCGGCGACTCGCTGGTCGCAGGCCCGCAATGGGGGCGCGTGCGCGCGATGCACGACTTCCGCGGCCAGGTGGTCGCCGAGGCGGTTCCCGGCATGCCGGTGGAGGTCCTCGGCTTCGACGGGGTCGTCGACGCCGGCGAATTCGTGCAGACGGTCGAGAACGACCGCGAAGCGCGCCGGCTCGCCCAGGAGCGCGCCGATCGCCTCCAGCGCGAGCAGCTCGCCCGCCGCAACGCGCGCAAAGTCAGCCTCGACGAGGTCTTCGCCCGCGCCCAGGCAGGCGACATCAAGGAGCTCAACATCGTGCTCAAGGCGGACGTCGCCGGGTCGCTCGAGGCCCTGCAGGACGAGCTCGCCAAAGTGCCCCAGGACCGCGTCGCGATCAACATCATCCACTCGCAGACCGGTGGCATCAACGAGTCCGACGTGATGCTCGCGTCGGCCTCGGAGGCGATCATCATCGGCTTCAACGTGCGCCCGCTGGCGGACGCCCGCCGGGCCGCCGCGCGCGAGGGCGTCGACATCCGCACGTACTCGGTCATCTACAAAATCACCGAAGACCTGCGCAACGCGATGGAGGGCCTGCTGGAGGCGGTCGAGGTCGAGGAGACGGTCGGCGAGGCCGTCGTCAAAGAGACCTTCAAAGCCTCGAAAATCGGCCGCATCGCCGGTTGTCAGGTGGCGGAGGGCAAGGCGATCCGCTCCGCGAACGTCCGCCTGCTGCGCGAGGGCACCGTCGTCTGGACCGGCAAACTCGCCTCCCTGCGTCGCTTCAAAGACGACGTGCAGGAGGTCGAGGAGGGCCAGGAGTGCGGGATCGTGCTCGACGGGTACGCCGATGTCAAAGAGGGCGACGTGCTCGAGTTCTTCCAGACCAAACAGGTCGAGCAGACCCTCGAGTAGGTGAGCTCCAGATGGCCGGTGCGCGCATGCGGCGGGTCGACGAGGCACTGCGGGAGGTGGTCGCCGCGGCGGTCGCCGACCTCGCCGATCCAAGGCTCGGTTTCGTCACCGTGACCGGGGTCGAGACCAGTCCCGACCTGCGCACGGCCAAGGTCTTCGTCAGCGTGCTCGGCGACGAGACCGAGCGCGACGCTACGCTGGATGCCTTGCGCTCTTCCCACGGCGTGATCCAATCGCGGATCGCCGCCGAGCAGCGGATGCGGCGCACGCCGACCTTGACCTTCCATTACGACGACACGATCGAGAAAGGGGTGCGGATCTCGCATCTGCTCGACGACGGCGCGGAGGACGAGCGAGATGCCTGAGACCACCACCGCCGCCGCGGCCGGCGGCGCCCCCGACGGCGTCGCCGCGACCGACATGGAGCAGATGGTCGCGGCGCTCCGCGCCGGCGACCGCTTCCTGCTGACCGCCCACGAGGGCCCCGACGGCGACGCCCTCGGCTCGCTGCTCGGCATGCACCACCTGCTGACCAGGCTGGGCAAGGACTCGGTGATGTTCCTGGCGGCGAAGGAGTTCCCGCTGCCGATCGAGTACCGCTTCCTGCCGCTCGAGGAGGTCTTCCACGAGCCGCCCGCCGACATGGCCGACCGCACCGTGATCTTCCTCGACTGCGGCAACATCGACCGCATGCCGGTCGACTTCCTCACCGAGGGCGGCCGCACGATCCTCAACATCGACCACCACCACGACAACACCCGTTTCGGGGACCTGAACCTGGTCGTGCCGGCGGCCTCCTGCACCTGCGAGATCGTCTACGACATCGCCCACCTGATGGACGTGCCGATCGACGCCGAGATGGCGATGCCGCTCTACGTCGGGCTGATCACCGACACCGGCAAATTCATGTACGAGAACACCAACGCCCACACCCACCGGGTGGCGGCCGAGCTGATCGACGCGGGGGTGAGCGTCGACGACACCTACCGGCGCCTCTACGAGCACGTGCCGATCGAGAAGCTGCGGCTGGTCGCGCGGGCGCTGGACGGGATCGGGATCCATTGCGGCGGCCGGCTGGCGATCAGCTACATCACGGCCGAGGACTACGCCGCGACCGGGTCCGGCGAGGAGATGACCGAGGGCGTGATCGACCACCTACGCTCGATCGACGGGATCAAGGTCGCCGCCGTGATCCGTGATCTCGGCAACCGTGGCCGCGCCGCCCGCAAGGCCAGCCTGCGCTCCAGCGAGGGCGACGTCGACGTCTCCGCGATCGCCCGCAAGCAGGGCGGAGGCGGTCACAAGCGCGCGGCCGGGTTCTCCACCGACGACAACCTGCCGACGCTCGTCGACTTCCTCTGCGGCGAGGTCACCGCCCAGCTCGGCGAGTAGGCATGCCCGCGCCAGACGCCGCCGGGGCGGTGCTGCTCGTCGACAAGCCGGCCGGGAAGACCTCCCACGACGTGGTCGCCGCGGTGCGCCGTGAACGCGGCGTGAAAGCGGGCCACGCGGGGACGCTCGACCCCTTCGCCACCGGCCTCCTGCTGGTCCTGCTCGGCCCGGCGACCCGCCTGCAGCGCTTCCTCGTCGGCCTGCCGAAGACCTACCTGGCGACCGCGCGGCTGGGCTGGACCTCCTCGACCGGGGACCCCGACGGCGAGCTGACCGAGACCGGCGTCGTGCCCGCCTCGCCGGCTCTGCCGACCGGGACCGTGCGCCAGCGCGTGCCGATGACCTCGGCGGTCCGGGTCGGCGGCGAGCGCCTCTACAAGAAGGCGCACCGCGGCGAGGTGGTGGAGACGCCCGTGCGCGACGTCGAGGTCCACCGCGCCGACCTCCTGTCGAGCGGCGCGGGATACGCCCACTACGAGATCGAGTGCAGCGCCGGTACCTACGTGCGGACGCTGATCGAGACGCTGGGCGACGCCTACTGCTCCGACCTGCGCCGCGTCGCCGTCGGACCGTTCCGGGTCGAGGAGGCGGGACGCGAGGTGCCGATCGCCCAGGTGGCGGAGCTGGTCCCGGCCGTGGCCGCCGCGCTGCGATGATGGCGGGTGCCGTGTCCAGCAACGTTCACCCTCTCTGGCTTGACCTCGCCGCGTCCAGCAGCGTCCTCGACCGCTCGACGTGGCTCTGCCACGCCTTCGGGTCTGCGTCCTTGCCGGACACGCCGATGCCTGCGCCAGAACCGGGCGAACGTCACCGGACACGGCACTCTCGCTGATGTCGATCAAGGTCACGCCACTCGAGGATGTGGAGCCGCGCGCGCGCGACGTCGCGATCGGGACCTTCGACGGCGTCCACCTCGGGCACCGCGCGGTGATCGAGGGCAACGACACCGTCCTCACCTTCGAGCCGCACCCGCTCGAGGTGCTGCGCCCCGAGCAGGCGCCGAAGCTGATCAACTCGCTCGCGGTCAAGCGCGACGTCCTCGACGGGCTCGGGGTCGAGGAGCTGGTGGTGATCCACTTCGACGAGGAGTTCTCGCGGCGGAGCGCCGAGGAATTCATCGACTACGCCTTGATCGAGAAGCTCGGCGCACGGCGCGTCGCGATCGGCGAGAACTTCCACTTCGGCGCCAAGGCGCGCGGGACGCCCGCGATGCTGGCCGCCCACCCCGAGTTCGACACGCGGATCCAGAAGATGGTCGAGGTCGACGGCGAGCCGGTCTCCTCCTCGCGGATCCGGGCCGAGATCGCGGCCGGGGACATGGAGGGCGCACGGCGCTGCCTCGGCGTCCCGTACATGATCGAGGGCGAAGTCGTGAAGGGCGACCGGCGCGGGCGTGAGCTCGGCTTCCCGACCGCCAACCTGGTCCCCGACGAGCGCCTCGTCACGCCCGGCTTCGGCGTCTACGCCGCCTTCGCCAACGGCCACCCGGCCGCGGTCTCGGTCGGCGTGCGGCCGACCTTCGGCTCCGACCTCGGCGTGCTGATCGAGACCCACCTGATCGACTTCTCCGGCGACCTCTACGGCCAGACGCTGCGCGTCGCCTTCGTCGAGAAGCTCCGCGACGAGCTCGCCTTCGACGACGTCGGCGCCCTGGTCGAGCAGATGCACGGCGATGTCGAGGAAGCACGGCGGATCTGCGCCGACTTCACCGAGGCCGCCGCCCGCGGCGGCTGACCCCCGCCAGGCGCCGGGCACGAGGTGGCGCGAGCCGGGGCTTTGCTATCTTGCTGCGAGCCGCGACCCGAGAGGGCCGCGCTTTTTACGTCATGAGCCTTACCAAAGAGAAAAAAAACGAGCTGATCGGCAAGTACGGTCGCAGCGACGGTGACACCGGCTCCGCCGAGGTCCAGGTCGCGCTGCTGACCGAGCGGATCAACGAACTCACCGATCACCTGCGCACGCACGCGAAGGACCACCACTCGCGTCGCGGGCTGCTGATGCTGGTCGGTAAGCGCCGGCGGATGCTCCGCTACCTCGAGCGCTCGGACCTGGAGCGCTACCGCGCCCTGGTCGCCGACCTCGGCCTGCGCCGCTAGGGACCTCGATGATCGCGGTCGGCGAGGCAGCCCCGGACTTCACGGTCAAAGACCAGGACGGGGAAGAGGTCTCGCTCGCCGACTTCAAGGGCCGCAAGGTCCTGATCGCCTTCTATCCGCTCGACTTCAGCCCCGTCTGCTCGGACCAGCTCTCCCTCTACCAGGAGGGGATCAAGGCCGAGCTGGCCGACGCCGGGATCACGCTCGTCGGCCTCAGCGTCGACAGCCCCTACGCCCACAAGGCCTTCCAGGAGAAGCTCGGCATCGACACGATGCTGCTCTCCGACTTCGAGCCCAAGGGCGCCGTCGCCAAGGCCTTCGGCTCCTACATCGACGGCGCCGGCATCGCCAACCGCACCCTCGTCCTCATCAATGAGGACGGGGTCGTCGCCTGGACCTACGAGTCGCCGAGCCCGGGCGAGTTCCCCGGCCCCGACATCGTCCGCCAGGCGATCACCGCCTAGCGCGCTTGCGTTGTGCGGCCTGGGCCGCCTCAAGCCGGCGCCCGGGAGCTGAGGGGGAAAGGGACGCGGCCGCCCCGTCCACGACCCTGGCAGGTTGTGGCCGTGGCCGGGACGGCCGAGGGTGCGGGGAGAGGTCACGGGTCCATGCGTCCCGCGGGTAGAGATGCGCAGGTTCCGTCACGAACGCCAAGGGTCCGTGACGGCCCCCATGTTGATGGGCCGAAAACTCCCCATATAGGGGAGTTTTCGGCCCATCAACATGGCGTAGGCGCGGGAGCGTGGCGGAAGGGTGGAGTTCGTCGCGTCCCTGTGACGCCTTCCCTGCGGGACCCGCCCGGCGGGGGTCGGCGGCGCGTCGGGGCAGGACGATCCGCCCGGAAGGGCCCGGGGCGCGCGGGTTCCGTCACGAAGACGGATGGAACGTCAGGGTCCGTCCTCACTTCTTCATATGTCGCCCGGGTGCGTTCGTCGCTTGTAGCCGTATGCGGCACAAGCGACG
>DASZUH010000014.1:0-12046 GCA_035547715.1 Solirubrobacterales bacterium | reverse complement strand
GTCGTCGTCTACCTGGTCACCGACCGTCCGGACCACGCCCTCCACGACAAGGCCCGGATCTTCGCGCTCGCCTTCGTGATCGTCTTCGTCTTCGTGCCGACGCTGATCTGGCTGGCCCGTCGCGACGAACTGCCGACCCGGGCGATGGCCGGGGCGCTCGCCGCGCTGGCGCTCGCCGCGATCGCGCTCGGGTATCCGGTCGAGCGCCACTACCTGAACCATCGCTTCGCCAACGCGACCGCCGCGACCTCGATCCCCGGGATGGATCTGGACAAGGCGTACGCCTGGTCCCGCGACGTGCGCGACTCGCGGATCGGCCTGGTCGGGACGACCGCGGGATTCGCCGGCTACGGCTTCTACGGCCCGGACCTCTCCAACCGCGTCCTCTACCTCGGCGAAAAGGGCCCCCACGGCGCCTACGACGCGATCCCCACCTGCGAAGGCTTCCGCGCCGCGGTCAACGAGGCGGACCTCGACTACCTGGTGACCTCGCCCTTCCTCAACTTCCTCCACTCGAGCAAGCCGATCACCTCGCCCGAGGCGCGCTGGCTGCGCGGCGCCGGCGGCGTCCGCCCGCTGTTCCGCGAAGGCGAGGTGACCGTCTGGCGGGTCACCGGCCCGCTGAAGCCGACCTGCACCCCCGCCAACGCCCCGCTCCGCGAAGTCCCCGACACTCCCGGGACCTAGATGTTGATGGGCCGAAAACCCGCCTATATGGCGGGTTTTCGGCCCATCAACAGCGTCAGCCGGAGCGGCCGCGGCCGTTGGCGACGTCGCAGGCCGCCTCGGCGCCGATGAAGGGCGCCAGGGCGAAGTAGGTGAGGAATGGCGCGAGGCGCGGCAGATCCGCCGTGTGGCCGCTGCGGACGCCCTCGAAGAGGACGCCGTAGATCGCCCCGGCCGAGGCGTCGAGCGCGAGTCGCGAGGCGGTCAGGCCGTCCTCGTAGGCGGGCCCGACCAGATCGGTGACCAGCAGCAGGGCGGCGCAGTCGCGTGCCGTGATCGCCTCCGGCCCGGCACCGTAGACGTCGACGCAGCGGAGGCTGGCGAAGGCGGGCTCGGAGGCGAGGAAGCCGCAGAGCTCCTCGAAGCCGACCCGCAGCGCCACCTTCCAGTCGGCGGTCCGTTTGATCGCGGGCAGCACGGCGGCGAGCATCTGCGCGCCGCTCGAGTCGAGCGCCGCCCGCAATGCCTCCGGCTTGCCGTCGAAGTGTTCGTAGAAGGTCGTCTGCGAGATCGAGGCGGCGGCGGCGATGTCGGCGATCGTCGTCGCCGGGTACCCCTTGGCGGCGACCGCGACGGCGAAGCCGCGGATGATCCGCTGTTCGGCGCTGTAGGAGGCGAAGGGCGGCGCGGTCGGGATCGGGCGGGAGACGATCATCCGACCGGCGCGGCGCAGCGGCCGCGGCGGTGGCGGGAAGCTCATCGCCCAGTCCCAGAGGCCCGCCACGAGGCCGGGCAGCTCCGCCTCGCGGCGCTCCCGCAGGCGGCCGTAGATCACCTGGTAGAGGCCGCCGACGATCCCCCGCAGCAGCTCGGGCGGCATCGCCGCGCGGCTCGGCACCCGCTGGGCCGCGTCGCGGACCAGGACGATGATCCGGTCGATCGTCGCCTGGACCGGGTCGATCCCGGCGGGCCCGGCGGCGTAGGACTCGACCAGGCAGGTCCGCGCCGCGGCGGGCTGATCGACGACCAGCCCGACGAGCGTCTCGAGCGCCGCCCGCGGTCGCTCCGCCGGATCGCCGTCGCCGGCGAGCACGGCGGCGATGGCCGCGGTCGCGGCGGCGACCATCTCGGCCTGGGCGGCGCGGAAGCAGTCGAGCTTGTCGTCGAATTGTTCGTAGAAGGTCGCGCGGGAGACGCCCGAGGTGCGCAGCAGATCCTCGACCGAGGTCTGGTCGTACCCCTTCTCGTCGCAGCTCGCCACCAGGGCGGCGAAGAGCCGCTCGCGTTGGTCGCGGCGCGCCGCCTCCCGATCACCGCTGCGCCCGGGAGGCAGCCGGCGATCCCTCAAGGTGTCCGCGTCTCCCCACGGGGTCTGGAGCATTGGCGCGACCATATCCCCACCGGCAAGGGAGATCTATCTGGTTCCGGGCAGATACGGTCGCGTCTGAACTGAATCTCACCTTGGAGAGAGGTGAGAGGATCAACCATTTCGGACGGATAGCGCCGTGTATGGCGCCCCGGCGCGACGTCGACAGATCGCGGGCATCTCCCCTGTCGGTAATCTCGGCCCGATCGTCGGGGAATCGGAGCACGGGCATCTCCGCGGCGCCGCCGCCGCGATCTCGGTTCGCGGGCTCTTCGTCGAGCGCGGCGGCCGCGAGGTCCTCCACGGGCTCGCCCTCGAGGTTGCCGCGGGCTCGGTGACCGGCCTGCTCGGCCCCAGCGGCTGCGGCAAGTCGACCCTGATGCGGGCGATCGTCGGGGTCCAGATCGTCGTCGCGGGCGCGGTCGAGGTACTGGGCGAGGAGGCGGGCTCGAAGGGCCTGCGACGGCGCGTCGGTTACGTGACCCAGGCCCCCTCGGTGTACGGCGACCTGAGCGTCGCCGAGAACCTCCGCTATTTCGGCGCGATCGTCGGCGCCTCGCCCGGGCGGATCGCCGCGACGGTGGGCGCGGTCGGCCTCGGCGGCATGGAGGAGCGGCTCGTCGGCTCGCTCTCGGGCGGTCAGCGCGCCCGGGTCTCGCTCGCCTCGGCCCTGCTCGGCGAACCCGAGGTACTCGTCCTCGACGAGCCCACCGTGGGCCTCGATCCCGTTCTGCGGGCGGAGCTCTGGCGGATCTTCCACGAGCTGGCGCGAGGGGGTACGACGCTGCTCGTCTCGAGCCACGTGATGGACGAGGCGGGCGAATGCGACGAGCTGCTCTTGATGCGCGACGGCCGGATGCTGGCCCGCGAGACCCCGGACGCGCTGCGCAGGCAGACCGGCGAGAGCGACCTCGGCAGGGCATTCCTGGCGGTGATCGAGAGGGCGGAAGGAGGATGAGCGCGCGGGCAAGCGGCGCGACCGCGATGCGCGTCCTGCGCCAGATCCGCCACGACCCGCGGACGATCGCCCTGATGCTGGTCGTCCCCGCCGTCCTCCTGCTCCTCCTCTACTGGGTCTTCGAAGGCAAGCCACAGGTCTTCCAGCAGATCGGCGCGCCGCTCTGCGGCCTCTTTCCGTTCATCGTGATGTTCCTGATCACCTCGATCGCGATGCTCCGCGAGCGCACCACGGGGACCCTGGAGCGACTGATGACGCTGCCGCTCGGCAAGGCCGACATCCTCGCCGGCTACGGCCTAGCCTTCGGTGCCCTGGCGGCCGCGCAGGCGCTGGTCGTCGTCTGCCTCGGTTTCGTCGTGCTCGACCTGCACGCCGCCCACGGCGCCTGGCTGGTCGGCCTCCTGGCGGTCGGCAACGCGGTCCTCGGGATGGCGCTCGGCCTCTTCGCCAGCGCCTTCGCGCGGACCGAGTTCCAGGCGGTCCAGTTCATGCCGGCGCTGATCTTCCCGCAGCTGATCCTCTGCGGGCTCTTCGTCCCGCGCGACCAGATGGCGGGATTCCTGCACGCGGTCTCCTGGCTCCTGCCGCTGACCTACGCCTTCGAAGCGCTGGCCAAGGCGACCAGCCCCCGCCCACTCGACGCCGCCTTCACCGCCGACGTGATCGTGATCGTCGCGGCGACGATCGCGGCGCTCGGCCTCGGCGCGCTGACCCTGCGCAGGCGGACGGGCTGAGTGGGTGGGGGCGATCAGGACGCGCGTCGCAGCGCCACCATCGGCAGCTCGGTGCCGCTCTCCTCGATCCGCGCGCCGAGCGTCTGCTCGAGCACCGGCCGCAGCGACGCCCAGGCACGCGGGTGGGCCGTGGCGTAGCGCCGCAGCGCCACGGCCGCCTCCTCGGCACCGAGCGGACGCGCCACGGCGGCGACGGGACCGCGGCTGCGAAGCCAGAGGCGGACGTCGGGGTCGGCCTCGATGTTGCGGTACCACTGGGATCGACTGCCGAACCCGGAGACGACCACGTAGGTGTCGGGCCGGGGATGGTCGACGACCTCGAGGACGACGTAGCGACGGCGTCCGCTCGTGCGGCCACGGTGCTCGAGCATCAACAGCCGTCCGCCGAAGATCGCCCCGAGGTGCGCCCGGTAGAGCCAGATCGGCGCCCGCACGACCCAGCGCGCCCGCAGCAGCCCGGCCCCGGCCCAGGCGAGGCGATCGCGGATCCCGGCGTCCGGGGCCCCGGACGCACCGTCACCCCGAGACGGCGAGCGGTGCCTGTCGGTCGGCCCCTTACCCACGCGATCAGCCTAGTGGTCGTCCCGTTCTGTCCTCGGGCGGCCGGGGGTGCGGGAAGAGGCCACAGCTCCGTACGTCCCCCGTGCAGAGATGCGCACCATCCGTCACGAACGCCCCCGGCCCGAGACACCTCCCATGTTGATGGGCCGAAAACTCCCCATATAGGGGAGTTTTCGGCCCATCAACATGGCGTGGGCGCGGGACCGTGACGGGAGGGTGGAGTTCCTCCCGTCCCTGTGATGGGCTCGGCCGGCCAGGATGGTTAGCCCATGCAATGATTACTGTGTGAACGTAAAGCGCGGGACGCCGGAGCCGGATCGTGAGGAAGTGGTCGACGCGGTCCTCACCGCGAGTCGCGTCCTGGTCGCGATCGCCGCCCGCTCCCTGGCCGGCGTCGCCGAGAACGTGACCCTCACCCAGTACCGGTCGTTGGTCGTACTCGGCTCCCGAGGCCCTCAGGGGGTCGCGGCCCTGGCCGAGGAGATCGCCGTCACCCCGCCCACCGCGTCCCGTCTCTGCGACCGCCTCGTCCGCAAGGGCCTGGTGCGGCGGCGCGAGGACCGCCACGACCGCCGCGCCGTGCGCCTCGAGCTAACGGCCGCCGGACGCAGGCTGGTGGACGCCGTGACGGCACGCAGGCGCGAGGAGATCGGGCGCCTGCTGGACGCCGTCGGCCCCGAGGCCCAGGGGCCGATGGTCGCCGCACTCAGGGAGCTTGCGGCGGCCGCCGGCGAGGTGCCCGAGCAGGAGTGGAGCGCCGGTTGGGACCTGTGAGCGGCCCTCACTCGCCGAGCTCGCAACCCCGGCCGGCCCGCTCGGACCGGCTGCGCTCGCTCGCCGCGGCCGCCGCCCGTTGGACGGCCGAGGCCTCCTACGTGCGCAAGTGGATCGTGCTCGGCGTGGTGATCGGGGTGATCGCGGGGCTCGGCGCCGTCGTCTTCTACGAGGCGCTGAAGGCGGCGACCCACCTCTTCCTGACGACGCTCGCGGGCTATACGGTGCCGACGCCGTTCGGCGAGGGAAACGTGGCGCCCGGCACCGGCCCGGCCCGTCCCTGGGCGCTGCCGCTGATCGCCGCGGGCGGTGCGCTGCTGGGCGCGATCCTGGTCTTCCGCGTCGCTCCCGAGGCCGAGGGCCACGGCACCGACGCGGCGATCGCCGCCGTCCACCACAACCCGCGCGGGGTCCGCTTCCGCACCGTGCTGGTGAAGATCGTCGCCTCGGCGCTGACGATCGGATCCGGCGGGTCGGGGGGCCGCGAGGGGCCGACCGGCCAGATCAGCGCGGGCTTCGGCTCGCTCCTGGCCCGCGTCCTCGAGCTCTCGCCGGAGGACGCGCGGGTCGCCGTCTCGACCGGGATCGGGGCAGGGATCGGGGCGATCTTCGGGGCGCCGCTGGGCGGCGCCGTGCTGGCCGCCGAGATCATCTACCGCGACGATCTCGACCCGGCGGCGCTGCTGCCGAGCTTCATCGCCTCCGGCGTCGGCTACGCCGTCTTCGGCGCGGTCGAGGGGTACGGGGCGCTCTTCGGCGCGCACGGATCGACCGACTTCACGGCGCCCGCCAACCTGCCCTGGTTCGCGCTGATCGGCATCCTCGGCGGCCTCGTCGGGCTGCTCTACGCGCGCGGCTTCTACGGCCTGCACGACCTCTTCGGCCGCTGGGGCGCGCCGCGGTGGCTGAAACCCGCGCTCGGCGGCGCGCTCGTCGGGGCGATCGGGATCGTGATGCCCGAGGTGCTCGGGACCGGCTACGGCTGGATCCAGCACGGGCTCGGGCCGGGGCTGGCGACGATGCCGCTGTGGATCGTCGTGGCTCTGCCGTTCGCGCGGATCCTCGCCACCGGCCTCTCGATCGGCTCGGGCGGCTCGGGCGGGATCTTCGGCCCGGGGATGGTGATCGGCGCCTTCATCGGCGCCGCGGTCTGGCGCCTCGCCGAGCCGGTCTTCCCCGGCATCGGCGCCGACCCCGCGCCGTTCGTGATCGTCGGCATGATGTGCTGCTTCGGCAGCGTCGCGCGGGCGCCGCTGGCGGTGCTGCTGATGGTCGCCGAGATGTCCGGCTCGATCGCGGCGATCGAGCCGGGGATGATCGCGGTCGGCCTCGCCTGGCTGATCGTCCGTCGCACCGAGGTGACGATGTACCGCTCACAGCTGCCCGATCGCGACCACGCGCCGGGGCGGCGGCTGCTCGGCGACGTGCCACTGCTGGAGGGCGAGCCGGTCGAGTCGGCGATGGGGGAGCCACGGCTCCTGCTCGGCGACCACCTGAGCGTCGGTGAGGCGCGCCTGGCGCTGGCGGGCGCGGGCCTCGACGCGGCGCCGGTGGTCGATCGCGACCGGCGCTTCGAGGGAACGATCAACGCCGCCGCGCTCCTCGCCGGCGACGCCGATGAGGACGTGCGCCCACTGGTCGACGCGGGAGCCGCCTCGGTCCCCCTCGACAGCACGATCGACGTCGCCGTCGACGCGCTCGCGTCCGGCGACTCCACCTTCGTCACCGTGCTCGACGACGACCGCCGCGTGCTCGGCACCGTGGCGATCGCCGACCTCGCCGGCGCCTATCGTCGCGAGCTACGCGCCCGCGCCGACGCCGGTGCCGCGCCGGCGCCGGCCTAGGCGACGACGTTCCTCGACGCCCGCGGCCGGTCGCCACCTCCACGTCCGGACCGGGGCCGAAGGTGCGGCAACCCGCCGGCGTTAGGCTTCAAGGCCGATGCCCGAGCCGAACGTCACGATCGCGGTGGTCGACCCCGAGGCAGGCGAGCCGTTCCAGCGGATCCGCCGGGAACTCGGCGTCGAAAGCTTCGGGATCAATGCCCTCACGCTGCGCCCCGGGCAGCGCAACCGCGTCCATATCCACGCCCGGCAGGAAGAGGTTTACCTGGTCCTCGACGGCGAGCTGACCCTGGTGGTCGAGGGCGATCCGCTGAAGCTGACCCCCGGCCATCTCGCCCGCGTCGGAGCCTCGGTCAGGCGGCAGCTCACCAACACGAGCGCCAGGCCGACGACCATCCTCGCCCTGGGGGCCTACGGGGATCACGAATCCCGGGACGCACTCGCCTGGACGAGTTGGGACGAGGAGGGCGAGGGACGATCTCCGGCCGACGTTCCTCTGCCGGACGACCTTCCGGTTCCCGACCGGTGACCGGGGCGGCCCGGGCCTGATCGGCCCGTCCCTCCGGAGCCACCCGTCCCGATGTGGCGTTGCCCCGATCCGCCGCGGCGCGATCGCCCCTAGCGTGAGGCGATGCCGGCGACCGGGCAAGAGACGCGCGCGACCGGGCACGGCGTCCGCGACCGGCGTCAGGCCGAGGACCGACGCGCCGACGAGCGCCTCGGCACCGATGAAGGCCTGAGCGTCGCCGAGGCCGAGGTGCGGCTCGACCGCTACGGGGAAAACGCCCTGAAGGAACACGAGCGGGGGGCGCTGATCGAGTTCCTCTCCCATTTCTGGTCGCCGATCCCGTGGATGATCGAGGTGGCGCTGGTGTTGACGGCGGTGACCGCACGGTGGGCGGACTTCGGCGTGATCGCGGCGCTGCTCCTCCTGAACGGCGTGGTCGGCTTCTGGGAGGAGCACCAGGCGGCGAGCGCGATCGCGGCGCTGAAAGAGCGGCTCGCCAGGCAGGCGAGGGTCCTGCGCGGCGGCGCCTGGGTCACCGTTCCGGCCGGGCAGCTGGTCCCCGGCGACCTGGTGATGCTCGGCCGCGGCGACGTGGTCCCGGCCGACGGGCGGATCCTCGCCGGGACCGCCGAGGCCGACGAGTCGGCGCTCACCGGCGAGTCGCTGCCGGTGGCGAAGGAGATCGGCGACGACCTCTTCTCCGGGACCGTCGTCTCCCGCGGCACGCCGCGGCTGCGGGTGCTGGCGACGGGTCCCGGCACCGAGCTCGGCCGCACCGCGGAGCTGACCGAGGCCGCCCCTCAGGAGAGCCACTTCCAGGCCGCGATCTTCGCGATCGGCAAATACCTGATCGGCCTCGCCCTCCTCCTGGTCGGGGTGATCGTGGTGGTCTCCCTGCTGCGCGGCACGAGCGTCTCGGAAACGCTCGAGTACGCCCTGGTGGTGACGATCGCCTCGATCCCGGTGGCGCTGCCCGCGGTGCTCTCGGTGACGATGGCGGTCGGCGCCCGCGGGCTGGCCCGCCACCAGGCGGTGGTCAGCCATCTGCCGGTGGTCGAGGAGATGTCGGGGGTCGACGTGCTCTGCTCCGACAAGACCGGGACGATCACCCGCAACGAGCTGGCGGTGGCCGAGGTCGCCGTGCTCGCGCCGGGGATCGATCGCGAGGAGGTGCTGCGGGAGGCCGCCCTGACCGCCGAGCCGGGCGGCGGCGATCCGCTCGACGCGGCGGTGCTGGCCGCCCTGGGAGGGGCGCCCGAGGACCGCGAGGTGCTCTCGCTCGAGCCGTTCGACGCCGACCGCAAGCGGGCGGAGGCGCGGGTCCGCGAGCCGGGCGGCGGCGAGTTCCGGGTGGCGAAGGGAGCGGTGCAGGCGATCCGCGAACTGGTCGGGGAGGGCGATCCGGCCCTCGCCGGGGCCGAGGCGGCGACGGCGAGGTTCGCCCGCGCGGGCCGGCGCGCGCTTGCCGTGGCCCGCGCCGAGGGCGGCGTCTGGCGGCTGACCGGGGTGCTGGCGATCGCCGACCCGCCGCGCGAGGACTCCCGCGCGACCCTGGAGGAGGCGCGCGCGCTGGGGCTCACGGTGAAGATGGTGACCGGAGACCGCGTCGAGATCGGCCGCGAGATCGCCGCCGAGGTCGGCATGGGCACCGAGATGCTGGAGGCGGGCGCGATCGAGAGGCTGCGCGGGAAGGAGCTGGCCGAGGCGGTCGAGGCCGCCGACGGCTTTGCCCAGGTCGTGCCCGAGGACAAGTACCGGATCATCGCGGCGCTGCAGTCGGACGGCCACATCGTCGCGATGACCGGGGACGGCGTCAACGACGCCCCGGCGCTCGCCCGCGCCGACGCCGGGATCGCCGTCGCGGGTGCCACCGAGGCGGCGCGGGCGGCCGCCGACATCGTCCTTCTGGCGCCGGGGCTCTCGGTGATCGTCGAGGCCATCCACCGCGCCCGCGAGGTGTTCCGGCGGATGGTCAACTACGCGATCTACCGGATCACCGAGACGATCCGCGTCGTCCTCTTCGTCACCCTCGCGATCGTCGTCTTCGGTCTCTTCCCGGTCACGCCGATCCAGATCGTGCTGCTGGCGATCCTCAACGACGCCGCGATCCTCACCATCGCCTACGACCGGGTGCAGCCCTCACCCCGCCCCGAGCGTTGGGACCTGCGCGAGGTGATGACGATCGCCGCCATGCTCGGTCTGGCCGGCGTCGTCGCCTCGTTCGGCCTGTTCTGGCTCGGCCACGGCCCGCTCGGGATCGGGGACGACGAACTGCGGACCTTGATCTACCTGAAGCTCTCGGTCGCCGGGCACCTGACCCTCTTCGTCGCCCGCACCAAAGGCAGGCTCTGGTCCTACAGGCCGGCCACGGTCCTGCTGGTCGCGGTGATCGGGACCCAGACCCTCGCCACCGCGATCGCCGTCTCGGGGCTCCTGATGCACCCGCTCGGTTGGCCGCTCGCGGCCCTCGCCTGGGGCTATGCGCTGGTCTGGGTGCTGGCGCTCGACCAGGTGAAGCTGTGGACGTATGCGTGGCTGGGACGCCGAGGTCCGTGAGCGTGCCGCTCGCCCCCGCCTCGTCCCGCTGCGGGCGCGCGGACGCGTCGCGACCCCGGGCCGATCGCTCGACACCGGGGCCGCGACATGACCCGCGCGGGTCAGGAGGCGACGATGCCCTCGCCGCCGACCGCGCCGGGCACGGTCACCGAGCCGAGCGCGGCGAGGCCGCCGCCGGCTTCGACCCGGAACTCGTCGACGATCCCTTCGGCGCCCGTCTGGACGTAGAGGAACCCGCCGGCCGCGGCCGCGTCGACGGTGCCGCCGTGGGTCGCGGTGTTGCCGAGCGGGGTCAGCGAGCTCGCCCCGTCGACGAATCCCGACAGCGTGCCCGAGCCCGCGTTCGAGACGTACTGGTAGGGGCCGACGCCGACGATCCAGCAGGTCGCTTCCTGGCCGGTCGCGGCGCTCGCCACCGGGACCAGGGAGCCGTCGGCGCCGATCGTGAAGGAGGCGACCGAGTTGGTTCCCGCCTCGGCGATCAGCAGTCGTCCGGCGGCGTCGAATTCGACCGCGAACGGGACCGCTTCGGGCAGCGGCGTCACCGTCGGGGCGGTCGAGGGGCCGCCGAAGCCGTCGATCGCGAAGACGTCGACCGCGCTCGTGTTCCCCTTCGTCGTCACCACCAGCTGCGAGCCACCGGGCGTGAAGGCGACCTGGCCGGGCGTGTGGGTGAACTCGGGGGTCGCGTTCGGGTCGAGCCCGAGCGGGCGATTCCAGGCACCGATCTCGACCAGGTGGCCGCCGAGCCGTGCGTAGCCCTGGATCGAGCCGCCGCCGCGCGCGTTCAGCACGTAGACGAGGTTGCCGTGGACGGCGACGCCGACCGGGAACTCACCGCCCGAGGGCAGCACCTGTTCGCGCCGCAGCCGATCGCCGTCGACGGCGAAGACGGTGATCGTGTCGCTGCCCGCGTTGACCGCGTAGAGCAGGTGGTCCTGACGGTCGAGGGCGAGCGAGCCCTGCGAGGCGAGGTGGTCGACGACCGAGCCTTCGAGTTGGCCGCCGAGGCCGCCGGTCGGGTAGGTCCCCGCTTCGGTGAGGCCGCCGTCGGCGTCCCGCCGGTAGGCGACGATCGCGTTGCCGGCGGTGTTGTCGGTCTGGACGAAGACCGCCCCTGCTTCGCCCTGAGGGGGCGGTGGGAAGTGGGGCGGGGGCGGCAGATGGTGCGGTGGGGCGGGCCGGTGATGGTGGAGCCCTGGGAACGGGAGATGTCGGTTGCGATGGTGCCCGCTCGGCGATGCCGCGGCGACGCCGGTCGCCGCCAGGGCGAGGGCGGCGACGGCGACGGCGAGGGCGCCGAGAGAACGTCGGATGAACTTCATGGGTCTCCTCTCGAAGGGGGTTTGGACTGCACCCCCGATAGCGACCGACCGCCCCGCCGTCTTACCTCGCAAACCGCATGGTTAAGCCAATCGTAAGACTCCTTACGAGACCATTACGCGTGTGCGGGAGCGAGGACGCGGCGCGGCGATCGGCCGATCGGCTGTTGCGATCGCCCCGGGCCGGCGAGGCGGAGCCGGTACCATCACCTGCTCCCCCAGGCCTCGGGCGGAGATCCCGTTGGTTGGAAAGGGCGCGTTTACTTCGGAGAATTGGCTTTCTGATGCGGTATCCATTGGCAAATGCCCTATACCAGTGGGAGGAGGGGGCCCGCGCCCTCGCCGCGATCGACGATCCCAGACAGCGCCGCCTCGCCGACCGGGTGATCTCGGCGATCCGGCTCGAACTGCGCCGCCGGGTCGGCCCGACCTTCACCGCCGAGCAGCTCGCCGACTTCTACGGCGAGGGCACCGACTGGGCCCAACAGGTCGCGATCGACGTCGCCCCGGCGGCCGCCGACGACGCGCAGATCCTCGCCGACGCCGCGTTCTGGGCCTACCTGCGCGGCGCCGGCGACTTCGCCGGCGGGCGCACGCCGGCTTAATCGGCCGGGGTGGCCGTCCGAGGTGGGTCACGGGGGTCTCGTGGCGACCCGCGGCCGGGTGGCCGTCCGAGTTGCGTCCCGGGCGACTCACGACGACTCGCGGCCGGTGCGGCCGTCCGAGGTGCGTCCCGGGCGTCTCGTGGCGGCCCTGG
>DASZUH010000013.1:0-3734 GCA_035547715.1 Solirubrobacterales bacterium | reverse complement strand
ACTTTGGTGTCGATGCAGGTCGCGAACTCGTCGAGGAGGGCGACGCGGCGCAGGGCGGCGTCGGGGGTCGCGGCGCGCGCCTCGACGATCACGACCCGCGCCGCCTCGGGCTCGGCCTCGGCGAAGGAGAGGAGGGCGTTGAAGCCGCAGCGCAACCGGTCGCGCCAGCAGTCGCCGCCCTGGTCGGAGGCTGTCGCGACCTGTGTGCGCAGCCGCGCCGCCGAGGTGTCGAAGGCGGCCAGGAAGCAGTCGTCCTTGTTCGAGAAGTGTTCGTAGAAGGTCGGCCGCGAGACGCCCGCCCGCTCGATCACGTCCTGGACGTTGGCCGTTCGGTAGCCCAGCTCGGAGACCGCGCGCAGCATCCCGACCAGGAGCCGCTCGCGCTGGATCGCCCGGACCAGGTCACCGGGAAGGCGGCGCGGCCCGGAGGGGAAGCGGCTGTCGCTGTCGGCCAGCATCTCGGCCGCGGTCTGGATCAGGTCCGCGGGCCACTCGTCCCCCAAGGCGGCGATCAAGAGCTCCCGGTTGATCTGATTTCTGTCTACGGAGACCAAGACACTGTCCTGCGGGGCGCGGTCGCTGTCCCGCCCGGGGCTCGGGACACCACTGAGTTCCTATAGGGGACGATCGATGTTTCTCACGGTACCAGAAGAAATATTGAGCGGAGCATGAATTTGTTGACACTGGGTATCCTTACGCCCATGCTCCCCAACCGACTTCGGGAGCATCTGTGACGACCACCCGCCCTCAACTTCCCCCAGAGTTCATCGCCGCCCACAAGCGCCGGCGGATGATCGACGCGATGGCGGAACTATGCGCCGAGCAGGGCTATGACGCGACCAAGATCGCCGACGTCGTGCGCCGCGCCCACGTCGCCCGCAAGACGCTCTATGACAACTTCGCCGGCAAGGAGGAGCTTTTCCTCGCCGCTTTCGACACGACGCTGGCCGACGCCGACGCGGCGGTCGCCGAGGCCTGCGAATCGATCGCCGACGACGCCTGGGAGGAGCGCACCGAAGCCGCCCTGCAGGCGCTGCTCGAATTCGTCGCCGCCCACCCGGCGCAGGCGCGGCTCTGCCTGGTCGAGGCGCCCGCCGCGAGCCCCGCCTCCTCCGCCCGCTACGACGTCGCGGTCGACCGCTATATCGCCCGCCTGCGCGATGGGGCGCCCGCGGGCGCGAGCCGGCCCGCCACGCTCGAGGAGGCACTGGTCGGCGGGGCGGTCTGGATCATCCAGCGACAGATCCGTCGCGGGGGTGCGAAAGAAGCCGTCGACCTGCTTCCGGAGCTGACCGAATTCGTCATTTCTCCGTACCGCCGTGTAGGAAAAAGGTGAGTGACCGACCGGGGGCGAATGTGACTGTACGGTGTCACAATTCGATGACCAGATGGACCGCCTGCCGCGTGGCCGTCACGGCTTGTCGCCCGAGTTCGTCGCGCGCAACCAGCGTGAGCGACTGATCGCGGCGCTGATCCTGACCCTCGCCGAGGTCGGTTACCAGAAAACGACGGTGTCGATGATCGGGCGCCGCGCCGCGGTCTCCAAGTCGGACTTCTACAAGCACTTCGACAGTAAGGACGAGTGCTTCTTCGCCGCCTACGACTACGCGGTCGAACGGGTGCGCGCGGCGGTCCTCGAGGCGTGTGCCACGGTGAAGGGGGAGGAGTGGGCCGCCCGGGTGCGCGCGGGCGTCGTCGCCCTGCTGGGCCTGCTCGCGGGCGAGCAGGCGCTCGCCGCGATCCTGCTCGCCGAGGGCCTGCGCGCCGGCCGCGGCATCTACGACCGCTACCAGGCCGCGGTCGAGAGCTTCGTGCCACTGCTGCGCGACGGCGCCCCCGAGCCGGCCGACATCGCCACGGTCCCGCCGGCGACCGACGAAGCGGTGGTCGGCGGGATCGCCTCGCTGCTCAGTCGGCGGACGATCGCCGGCGAAGCCGCCGACCTGGCGGCGCTGACGCCCGACGTGCTCGAGTTCGCGCTCACCCCGCACCTCGGCACCGACGCGGCGCGGCGAATAATCTCCGCTGGATGAGCGAGGTCCAGAGCGCGGCCGGGGCGTCCCCGGGGGCGGGGGACGGGGGCCCGAGCGCGGGCGTCTTCCCCTCGCAGGCGCTGGCCGACGCGATCGAGCGCGAGTGGGTCAGCTCGGGCGAGTACCGGATCCGCCCGGAAGCGATCCAGCCGGCGAGCATCGACCTGCGGCTCGGCGACGAAGCCTGGGCGCTGCGCTGCTCGTTCCTGCCGGACGTCGACTCGACCGTCGAGGAAAAGGTCAAGGACATCGCCTTCCAGAAAGTCGACCTGCGCGACGGCGCCGTGCTCGAGCGCGACCGGCCCTACCTGGTGCCGCTGATCGAGCGCCTCTCGCTGCCCGCCGACGTGCGCGCCCGCGCCAACCCGAAGAGCTCGACCGGGCGGCTCGACGTCTTCACCCGCCTGATCACCGATCGCCACAACCGCTTCGACGACATCCGGCTCGGCTACGAGGGGCGGCTCTACCTCGAGGTCGTGCCGCGCTCCTTCGCGGTCCAGGTGCGGACCGGGCTCTCGCTCAACCAGCTGCGCCTGGCGCGCGGCGACGTCCGCCTGTCCGACGCGCGGATCCGCGAGCTGCAGGGGGAGGAGCCGCTCGTCTACCTCGACGCCGACCCGGTCCCGGCGGCGGATCTGGCCCTCTCCGACGGCGTCTTCCTCAGCCTCGACGTCTCCGGGCCGAGCGACCGGGTGGTCGGCTACCGGGCGAAGAAGAACAGCCTGCCGGTCGACCTCTCGAAGATCCGCGCCTACCGCTGGAGCGACTTCTGGGACCCGGTCTACCCGGAGGCGGGGGGGCGGATCGTGCTCGAGCCGGAGATCTTCTACCTGCTGCTGTCGGCCGAGGGGGTCTCGATCCCGCCGCAGATCGCCGCCGAGATGATGGCCTACGACCCGACCGCGGGCGAGCTGCGCACCCACTACGCGGGCTTCTTCGACCCCGGCTTCGGCTACGACCCGGCGGGCAGGCGGCCCGGCAGTCGCGCCGCCCTCGAGGTGCGCGCCCGCGACGTCCCGTTCATGGTCGAGCACCGCCAGCCGGTCTGCAAGCTGGGCCTCGAGTGGATGGAGGCGCCGGCGCAGCGCCTCTACGGCACCGACCTGGGCTCCAACTACCAGGGCCAGGTGACGATGCTCTCCAAGCACTTCGAGGAGCAGACCGCGGGGATCTGAGCGCGGTGCGAACGCACTAGGGGTTGATTGCAGGGATGGGGGCGCGGCAAGCCGGCGCCCGGGGGCGAGGGCCGGCCTGGGGGTGGCGGCCGTCCGAGTTGCGCCCGGCCTTCTCGGTGGCGGCCCTGGCAGGTTGAGGCCGCCACCGAGAAGGCCGGGTCCGTGGGGAGAGGTGCGAGGGTTCGTGACGTGCGCCGGGGGACGTGCGCGTGTCGCCGGGAAGGAGCGCATGATCGGTGACGAAGGCGCAGGTCCCGTGACGAAGACGCATAGAACGTCACGGTCCCTCCCGACTTCACGGGACCCGGCCGTCAACCTGTCGCCTTTAGTCGCCCTGTGGGCGACTAACGGCGACAGGTTCGTCCCGACCCACGGTGGAGGTGACCGGACCCATGAGGATCCGTGACGAATCGGGACAAAGGGTGACGGGAGCGTGGAGTTCCTTCCGTCTCCGTGGTCTTCCTTGGGAACCACGCCCCTCGCCAGCCAGCGTCGGACCCCGACCGCCCGCCCGGGAGGGCGGTCG
>DASZUH010000012.1:0-15141 GCA_035547715.1 Solirubrobacterales bacterium | reverse complement strand
CGTGCACTTGTGCCCCCTATAGCCGGTACAAGTGCACGAACGTCGTGGCGGTGATGTGAAAGTGGGGAGGGACCGTGACGTTCCATGGCTCTCGTCACGAACCCTTCTCACTCCCCACGGACCCGGCCGTCCCGGCCACGGCCACAACCTGCCAGGGCCGTGGACGGGACGGCCGGGCGCAACTCGGACGGCCGCCCGGCCCGAACTCCGGCGCCGGCTTCAGACCCCCTCACCACCGCAACTCGATCTCGAGCTCGCTGCCGTCGTCGTCCATCTCGAACTCGACCTTCCAGTCGACGCGCTCCGGGATGTCGACCTTGAACTTCATCTCGCCGCGGTCGAAGTTGACCTCTTCGCCCGCGCCGGAGAGCAGGTTGGCGATGCGGCGCAGGCGGGTCGCGGCTTCATCGCGGGTGAGGGTCTCACGTCGCTCGACCTCGAAGGTGTCCATCGGGCCTCTCCTCTCGTTGTTTTCGGATGGTCTCGCGGGCGCCGCCCGCGGCCGTGTCCTCGGCGCCGATCGCGAGGCGGGCCAACTCGACCACCGTGCCCCGCAGCGTCGGCGGCACCTCGGCCGAGGGCGAGGCGCCAGGGTGGTCGCGGGCGATGCGGACGCTGAGCGCGCCCGGCATCGAGGCGAAGCGGATCGGCGCCTTCAGGGTCGCCGCCTCGCCGTCGATCCCGGCCGCCACCGGGCCGTCGGCCTCGATCTCGAAGTCGCGACAGCACCAGCGGTGCAGGTCGACCCCGTGGCGGCCCCCGGCGGCGACCTCGGCCGTGGTCACGCCGAGCACCCCCGCGTCGAGCCGCGGCCGCGTCCCCGAGCCGAGCCCCATGCCGAGCCGGTAGGAGTTGTTCGAGACCAGCAGGGCGACCGCGTCGTGCCCCTCCTCCCCGCCCGGCCCGCGCCAGCGCAGCGCCGTGCCGCCGCCCCCGCCGCCGCCAAGCGCTTCCGGCGCCATCGCCGCCAGCGTGCGCAGCTTCGCGTCGCGGTAGGCGGGGCGCCGGACGGCGTTCGCGTAGAGGCCGATCGAGACGTTGTTGACGAAGACGCGGCCGTTCACGGTGGCCAGGTCGACGCGCCGCTCGCCGCCGGCGACGAAGGCGTCGAGGGCGCCGACGACGTCGTCGCGGTCGACCCCGAGGTCGAGGGCGAAGTGGTTGCGGGTGCCCGCCGGGACGCAGGCGTAGGGCAGCCCGCGACGCGCCGCGATCTCGGCGACCACCGCCTGCGAGCCGTCGCCGCCCGCCATCGCCAGCGCGTCGGCGCCCGCCGCGACCGCTTCCTCGACCAGCTCGCGCAGGTCCCGGCCGGGCCCGAGCTCGACCGGCGCGATGCCGCGCGCCCGCGCCTCGTCCTCGAGGTGCAGGCTCACCGCCTTGCCGCCGCCCGAGCGCGGGTTGAAGAAGAGGACGGGACGGCGCGGGCGCGGCGCCGCGGGCAGCTCGACGTGGAGCCGGAAGGCGGCCCGCGCGCAGAGCACGGCGCCGACGACGAGCGCGACGACGACCAGGTCGACGAGCGCGCTGCCGAGCAGGACCAGTGCGAGGGCCGCGCCGGCCAGCCCCGCGGCGGTCAGCCCGGCGGCGAGGACCCGCCGCGGCCCCTCCGAGCGCAGCGCCGTCCAGCCCGCGGCGAGCGCGACCAGGAGGCCGGCGAGGACCGCCAGGCCGCGGGGGAACCGCTCGACCGCGAGGAACGCCGCGAGCACGACGACCCCCGCCCCGAAGCCGAGCGCGGAGGCCGCCGCGGCGCGGCGCGCTATTCGTCCCAATGCGCCGTCAGCTGGTACACGACGACCACGCTCAGGGCGACGACCAGGATCGTCCACAGCGGCGCCGCCGGGAACCAGGCCAGCTGGATCACCGCGCCGGCGGCGATCAGGAAGATCGCGACCCAGCGCGCCAACTCGTTTTCGGCGAGCAGGCCGATACCGGTGAGCAGCAGCAGGATGCCGAGGATGAGCGTGACCCAGCCCCAGGTGCTGACGTCGGCGACGATCACGCCGTGTCCGCCGACGATGACGATTTCGTTGTTGAGGATCGCCGCCAGCCCGTAGAGCGCGTCGAGGCCGCCGATGATCAACAGCATCACCGCCGCGAAGACGGCCCACCCACGGGCCTGGGACCCGGCCCGCGTCCGCGCGTGCGCCCGGGCACCCGCCATCGAATCCGTGCTGCTCATAACGTCGACCTCCTGTCGTCGGGATCGGCTCGAAGCTACGTCGCCGGCGGGCCGGGCGAATCACCCCGATCGGGCGATAGGGCCGCGCGGCAGATCTCGACCGCCTCGTGGCGCGAGGAGACGCCGAGCTTGAGGTAGGCGGAGCGGACCTGGGTCTTCACCGTGTTCGGCGAGACGATCAACTCGTCGGCGATCTGCCGGTAGGAGAGGTGGCTCGGCAGCATGCGCAGGACGCGCATCTCCGCCGGGGTGAGGTCGGCGAGGCCGCCGGCGGCGCGGCGCTCGACCGCGGCGTCGATCTCGTCCAGCCAGGCGACCGCCATCGGCGCGTCGGGCAGGTCGGCGAGGCGCAGGCGGGCCGCGGCGAGGAACTGCGAGGCGCCGACCGGCTCGTTCAGCTCGACCGCCGCGGCCGCCAGCGCCGCCGCGGTCTCGACTTCGAACCAGGCGCCGAAATCGCTCACCCGGCCGAGCAGCGCCCGCGCCGCGGCGGCGTCGGCGAGCGCCTCGGCGCGCCGCTGCTCGGCCGCGTTGACGTAGGCCGAGACCGCGGGCGCCAGCGCGATCGAGGGCCGCGCGATCAGCCCCGCGCGGTCGACCCCGGCGCGCGCCTGCGAGGCGAGGATGCGCGCGGTCTGCCAATCGTGGTCGGCGGCGGCGAGCAGGGCGAGCTGGGAGAGGGCGAGGATCTGCACCAGCGGCACGCTCCAGACCGCCGCCTGGCGCGCCGCGTCGGAGAGCGCCCGGTGGGCCTCCTCGCGCTCGCCCGCGAGATGCGCGGCGATGCCCGCCATCAGGTCGGCCATCGCGGCCCAGCGGCTCTCCTCCGGCAGCCCCGCGCGCGCCAGCTCGGCCGCGGTCGCCATCGCCGCCGCGCCGCCGCGCGCCAGCGTCGCGTCGATCAACGCCAGCCCCGCGGGCACGTCGACGGCGAGGTCGGACGGCGCGTCGAGGTGGGCGCCGGCGATCCCCGCCCAGTACTCGGCTTCGCCGCCGTCGCCATCGGCCAGGTGGCCGTGCGCGAGCGTCAGGCTGAGGTGGGGGTCGCGGGCGACGCGGTCGAGACCGATCCGCTCGATCCAGCGCTGCACCGTCGCGTGGCGGCCGGTGGTCTTGAAGCTCGGCACCGCTTCCCAGATCAGCCGGCCGGCGCGCTCGAAGTCGGCCGCGGCGATGGCGAGGTCGATCGCCAGTTCGGGGTCGCCGTCGGCCTCGGCCCAGCGCGAGGCGCGCAGTTGCAGCGCGGCGACCTCGCCGCCGTGGCCCCGCGCCAGCTCGCTGCGCAGCATGTCGGCGAGCAGCGAGTGCAGGCGGAACCATTCGTCGCGCCGGTCGAGCGGCACCAGCAGCATGTTGCGCCGCGCCAGCTCGGCCAGCCGCGCGCCCGAGCCCTCGGTCTCGAGGACGAAGTCGCAGACCTCGCCGCCGAGCCGGTCGAGGAAGGAGACGCGGGTGAGGAAGTCGAGGTCCGCGGCCGTGAGCGTGGCGAGGAGCTCGTCGCGCATGTAGTCGACGAGATTGCGCTCGTCGCCGCCGAAGCCGCCGTCGGGGAGGCCGGACTCGGCGTCCTCCCCGCGCGTCATGCCGGCGAGGTAGAGGGCGACCGGCCAGCCCTCGGTCCTGGCGACGATCGCCTCCACCTCCGCGGCGCCGACCGCGACCCCCGCCGCGGCGAGCACCCCGCGCGCCTCGCCCGGCGTCATCACCAGGTCACGCGTCTCGAGCACGGTGAGGCGGCTTTCGGCGCGCCGCCGGCCGGCGTGGATCGGCGGCACCGCCCGGGTCGCCATCGCCAGCCGCGAATCGCCGCCGATGCCGCCGAGGAGCGCCTCGAGCAGGCGCAGGGGGGCGGGCGAGCCGAGGTGCTCGAGCTCGTCCAGCACCAGCACCGCCGGGACGGTCCGTTCCCCCAGCGCCCGTTCGAGCCGCGGCACGACGACGTCGAGATCGGGACGCGAGGTCTGGATGCTGTCGATCACCGACGGCCTGATCGGCTCGATCGGCGCGAACGCGTCGGCGATCGCGTTCAGCAGCACGGCCGGGTCGTCGTGCGCCGCGGTGAGCGTGACCCAGGCGAAGGGCCGCGGGTCGCTCCGCTCCCACTGCGCGAGCAGCACCGACTTGCCGTAGCCGGCGGGCGCGTGCAGCAGGACCGCCTCGGTGTCGGCGGCGCGCAGGCGGTCCGTCAGTCGCTCGCGGACGACGGTCTCGCGCCGGCCGATCGCTTTTTCACGCCCTCGAGAGTCCACGGCCGGCTGATCCACCTCCCCCGAGAGGACGACCTGGCTCCAATTGCCAAGGAAAAACTTAGCCCGTACCGAAGCGGTCGGCAACCAGCCACCGTGAACAAAGATCCGGCCGGCTATTGGCCGATCGACCCAACCGCGCGGCGGGCGGCGGCCAGGTCCCGCGGGTGGACCCAGGCGTCGCCGAAGATCTCGGCCCTCATGTTGTTCGCCGCTTCGCGCAGCGGGATCGCCCAGCGGTGCTCGATCAGGAGGATCGCCGCGGTGGCGCCGCGCGGGAGGCGATCGGCGAGGCGCCACGCCCCCTCCGCCTCGGCCTCGCCCGCCTCCGCGGCCGCGTCCTCGGGCGCGCCGGGGTCGGAGACGAGGAGCGCCTCGACCAGCGTTCCCGGCCAGGCGCAGTGGTCGAGTGGGTCGAGCCGGCGGACGGCGCCGTCGGGCCCGCGCCTCACCGGCAGCACGTCGAGCGCGCGAACCCCGTCGCGCGAGTGCAGGTCCTGCAGCTCGGCGGCGAGCATCCGGTCCGCGCCCGCCACGTCGAGGCCGATCAGGAGGACCTGGACCGGGCCGAGAACTTCGCCTGGCCCGCCCATCGCCGCTCACCCGCCGAGCAGGCGCTCGCGCTCGTCGGCGAACTGGCGGTCGGTGAGGACCCCCGAGTCGAAGAGCATCTTCAGCTTGACGAGGGCGTCGATCCGCGCCTCCGCGCCGCGGGCGTCGAGGACGCGGCGGCCGGTCGCCGGCGCCGCGCGGCCGGCGTGGGTGCCGGTGCGGCTGCCGGCGGCCTCGAGCATCCGCGCCGGGAGGAGCGTTCTCGGTCTACGCAAGCTTTCTCTCTCTCCGAGTGGAACGGGGAACCGAGATATCAGCCGATGATCGGCCCGCCCGCATCGTTCGATCCGGGTGATTTGACCGGCGGCCCGGGAGGATCACCCGATCGGAGTGATGCGCAGGCGCGGCCGGCTGCCTAGCTTCGGCCATGGCCCAGATGGCCTCCACCCCCGCGCGCAGCCGGCGGACCGAGCCGGCCCCCACCGCCCAGGTCACCCGCCCGGCCCGCGACACCGGGCGGGCGGCGGGGCGCGCCGCCCGCGCCGCCGTGCCCCGCTCCGAGCACGGCGCGTGGGCGCCCGGGGCGGGGCGTCGCGACCCGCTGGCGATCCTCGCCGAGCAGGACGCCGCCCGGGTGCCGGAGCTGGTCCCGGTGCGCTACGGGCGCATGCTGGCCTCGGCCTTCACCTTCTACCGCGGCGCCGCCGCGATCATGGCCGCGGACCTCGGCGCGGCCCCCGACACCGGCCTGCGGGCGCAGCTCTGCGGCGACGCCCACCTCTCCAACTTCGGCGCCTTCCAGGCCCCCGACCGCCGCCTCGTCTTCGACATCAACGACTTCGACGAGACGCTGCCGGGCCCGTTCGAGTGGGACGTCAAGCGGCTCGCCGCGAGCTTCGAGATCGGCGGCCGCGACCGCGGCTTCGGCGATCGCGTGCGGCGCCGCTGCGTGCTCGCCGTCGGCCGCGAATACCGCAAGGCGATGCGCCGCTTCGCCGCGATGGGCGAGCTCGACGTCTGGTACGCGCGGCTCGACGTCGCCGACGTGGTCGGACGGCTGCAATCGCGGGTGACCGCCGCCGACCGCAGGCGGTTCGCGAAGAACATCGCCAAGGCGCGCAACAAGGACAGCCTGCGGGCGCTCGACAAGCTCACCGAAGCGACCGCCGACGGGCTGCGGATCGCCGACCGCCCGCCGGTGCTGGTGCCGATCGCGAAACTGGCCGGGGACCTCGACGTGGCGGCGATCGAGGAGCTGATGGGCGAGCTGCTGGGCCGCTACCGCGAGACCGTCGACGACCACATCGGCATCCTCCTCGACCGTTTCCGCTTCGTCGACGCCGGGCACAAGGTGGTCGGCGTCGGCAGCGTCGGCACCCGCGCCTGGATCGCCCTGCTGATGGGCCGCGACCACGACGACCCGCTCTTCCTCCAGGTCAAGCAGGCCGGGACCTCGGTGCTCGAGCCGTTCGCCGGGCCGAGCGAGTTCGGCGACCACGGCCGGCGGGTGGTCGCCGGGCAACGGCTGATGCAGGCGGCCGGCGACGTCTTCCTCGGCTGGCTCCACGGGAACGGCCTCGATGGGGTCGAGCGCCACTTCTACGTGCGCCAGCTCTGGGACGGCAAGGGCTCGGCCGAGATCGAGGCGCTCAGCCCCGGGGCGATGGAGGGGTACGCGGAACTCTGCGCCTGGAGCCTGGCACGGGCGCACGCACGCAGCGGCGACCGCGCCGCGATCGCCGCCTACCTCGGCAAGTCGGAGGCCTTCGACCGGGCGATCGCCGCCTTCGCCGACGCCTACGCCGACCAGAACGAAGCCGATTACGCGCGGCTGCTGCGGGCCAAGGAGAGCGGCGACCTCGTCGCGCTGCGCGGGGTCTGAGCCAAGAGGTTGGGACGATGAAGCGCCGGTCCGTCCTCGCCGTGCTGGCCGCGGCGCAGTTCCTGATGGTCCTCGACCAGGCGGTGATGAACGTCTCGATCTCGCAGCTGGTCGCCGACTTCGACACCACGGTCACCGCGATCCAGGCGGTGATCGCGCTCTACGCGCTGGTGATGGCGGGGCTGATGATGACCGGCGGCAAGATCGGCGATCTGATCGGCCGGCGGCGGGCCTTCGCGATCGGGCTCTGCATCTACGCGGTCGGCTCGGGGCTGACCGCGGCGTCGTGGAGCGTGCCCTCGCTGGCGATCGGCTGGTCGCTGCTCGAGGGCATCGGCGCCGCCCTCGTCCTGCCCGCGATGGTCGCGCTCGTCGCCGGCAACTTCCGCGGCCAGGAGCGCGCCGTCGCCTACGGCGTGCTCGGCGGCGTCGCCGGGGCGGGGATCGCGGTCGGCCCGATCCTCGGCGGCTGGGCGACCACCGACCTCAGCTGGCGGGTCGTCTTCGCCGGCGAGGTGGTCGTCGCGATCGGGATCCTGATCGGCATCCGGCTCGTCGACGAGCCGCCGCGGCCGGCCCGCGTGCCGCGGCTCGACTGGGTCGGCTCGGTGCTCTCGGCGGCCGGGCTGGGGACGCTGGTGCTCGGCGTGCTGGAGGCGAGCAACTGGGGCTGGCTGCGGCCGCGCAGCTCCCCGATCGAACCGTTCGGCTTCTCGCTGACCCCGTTCGTGATCGCCGTCGGCGCCCTGCTGCTGGTCGGCTTCGCGAGCTGGGAGCGGCGCCGGGAGGAGCGCGGCGAGGACCCGCTGTTCCACCTGCGCCTGCTGCGGCTGCCGCAGCTGCGCGGCGGCGTGTCGATGCTGCTGGCCCAGAACCTCGTCCTGATGGGCGTCTTCTTCACCGTGCCGCTCTTCCTCCAGATCGTGCTCGGCCTCGACGCGCTCGAAACCGGGGTGCGGATGCTGCCCGCCTCGGCCGGCCTCTTCGCCAGCGCGCTGATCGGCTCGGCGCTCGCCAGGCGATTCCCGGCGCGGACGCTGGTGCGGGCGGGCGTCGCGGTCGTCTTCGTCGCCACCCTGCTGCTGCTCGACACCGTCGATCCCGAACTCGAGGACGCCGCCTTCCTGGTCGCGATGGGCGTCCTCGGCGTCGGCATGGGACTGATCGTGTCCCAACTCGGCAACGTGGTCCAGTCGGCGGTCGGCGACGAGGACCGCAGCGAGGCGGGCGGGCTGCAGAACACCGCCCAGCAGCTCGGGTCCTCGCTCGGCACGGCGCTGCTCGGCGCGATCGTGATCAGCGGCCTGCTCCTCGCCTTCACCAACGAGGTCGCCTCGAACCCGCAGATCTCGGCCAACGTGCGGGGCCAGGTCGAAGAGCACGTCGCCGCCGGCGCCGGCTTCGTCGAAGCGGCCCAGGTCGAAGCGTCGGCGAAGCGGGCCGGCCTGCCGCCGGCGACGGTCACCGCGATCGTCGGCGACTACGAAGACGCCCAGATCGCGGCGCTGAAGACGGCCTTCCTCTGCGCCGCGCTCCTGACCCTCGCCTCCTTCTTCGCGACCCGGCGACTGCCGACCGAACGCTTCGACCAGATGCGGGCGGCCCCCGAGGGCGAGGATGGCGACGGGGGCCGGGGCGACGCGGGTCAGGCGGTCGCGCCCGCGGCCGCGACCTCGTGAGGGCCCTCGGCGAACTCCTCGACGATCTTCGCGCAGAACCCGTCGAGGTCTTTCGGGCTGCGGCTGGAGACGAGCCCCTGGTCGGTGACGACTTCCTCGTCGACGACCTCGCCGCCGGCGTTGCGGATGTCGGTGCGGATGCTTGGGTATGAGGTCAGCGTGCGGCCGCGCACGAGGTCGGCCTCGACCAGCGTCCAGGGGCCGTGGCAGATCACGCCGACCGGCTTGCCCTGCTTGAACCAGCCCTGGAGGAAGTCGATCACCGCGTCCTCCTGGCGCAGTTTGTCGGGGTTGGCGACGCCGCCGGGCAGGATCAGCCCGTCGTAGTCGTCGACCGAGGCGTCGGCGACGGCCCTGTCGACGGTGAACTTGTCGGACGGGTTGATGTCGCCTTCGACCGCCTGGATCTCGCCCGTCTCGATCGAGAGCAGCTCGGTCCGGGCACCCGCCTCCTCGACCGCCTGCCGCGGCCGCTCGAGCTCGACCTGCTCGACCCCGTCGGCGGCGAGGATCGCGACCTTTCTCCCTTTCAAGTCGTCTGCCATCTCGGTTCCTTTCCTTGGTTGGACGTCACCGACGAGGTACCCGCGCCGCGGCCGATGACGCGTCCTCGGGTCGCGAGGCCCGCTCAACGACGCTCGGCGAGCGGCGGGCGTTCCTCGCAGCGCAGGCGCCAGAGCTCGGGCGGATCGCCTGCTTCGGGGCGCGGGCGGAAGCTCGGGTAGGCGGGGCGCGGGGCGGCGCCGATGCGTTTCTCGACCGCGACCATCACCTCGCCCGCCATCGCGCTCAGCGCCCGCAGGCCCTGGTGGCGGTTCTGGCGGCTGCCGAGGTCGACCTCGGCGAGGCCGTCGAGGCCGACCAGGGCGAGCGCGTCGATCAGCATCGCGATCTCGACGCCGTAGCCGACCGGGACCCGGAGGCGCTCGAAGAGCTCGCGGCGGATCGCGATCTCACCCGAGAGCGGCTGGGCGAAGCCGGCGAGCGAGGGAAAGTGGAGGTTCAGCAGCGGCCGGGCGACGAGCTCGGTCACCCTCCCCCCTTCGCCCTCGCGGACCGAGTCGCCGAGCGCGAGGGGGCGGCGGAAGGTGCCCTTGGCCAGGGCGAGGCCCGGGTCGAGCAGCAGCGGCCCGAGCAGGCCGGTGACGAAGCCCGCGTCGAAGTCGGCCGTGTCGGCGTCGAGGAAGACGAGGAGGTCCGCGGTCGTCGCCGCGGCGGCCCGCCACATCGCGTCGCCCTTGCCCCGGGCGGGGCCGAGCTCCGGCCGGATCGCCGACTCCGACACCACGCGGGCGCCGTGCCCGCGGGCCGCCGCCGCGGTGCCGTCGGGCGGGTCGGCGGCGACGACGAGGAGCTCGTCGAGGAGGCCGACGGCGGCGAGCGGCGCGACCGCGTCGAGGATCGGCCCGATCGTCGCCGCGCACTGGCGCGCGGGCAGGATCACGGCGACGCTCGTCGCCTTCGCCGCAAGCAGCCGATCGAGGGAGAAGTCGCGGCCGTGGTGGCGGCGCTCGCTCCACCAGCGGGCGAGCTCCAGGTCGCGGGCGAGGCCGCGCTCGGCCCGCCCCTCGGTGCGGGCGGCGGTGACGACCGAGACCGGGCGCAGGCGGTGGATCGCGACCCCGGCCGCGGCGAGCCGGTCCTCCAGCTCCTGGTCCTCGAGCGCCGCGATCCACGCCATGCCGCCGGCGCGGCGGTAGGCGCGCGGCGTGAGCCCGAGGCTGGCGCCGGAGAAATGGGCGTGCTCGGCCGGGCCGCGGGCGGCGGCCGCGGCGGTGCGCACGGCGAGGTCGGCCTCGCGGCGGTCGAGGACGCCGTCCGGCAGCGCCGCCGCTTCGACCGGGTCGAGTGTCACCTCGCCGCCGATCGCCTCGGCACCCGCCGCGATCGCCTCGAGCTGGCGCACGATCCAGTCCGGCGCGACCACCGAGTCGGCGTCGGTGCCGGCCAGGAGGCCGCCGTCGCGGCCGAGCGATTCGAGCCGCGCGCAGCCGATGTCCATGCCGGTCGCGCGGGCCGGGCCGGCGCCCTGCCCCGGCCCGGGGACGGTGTGGACGTCGGGGCCACCGAGCCGACGCCGAGCCGCCTCGACCTCCGCCGCGGTCCCGTCCTCGCAGGCGTCGAGGACGACGATCACCTCGAACTCCTCCGGCGCGATCTCCTCCTGCGCGGCGAGCGCCGCCAGGCAGCGGCCGATCAGCCGCTCCTCGTCGCGGGCCGGGACGACGACCACCGCTCGCACCGACTCGCGGGGCGCGGGCAGCGTCCCGGGCGTGGCCGCGCTCAGCTCCACTGCGCCCGTCCCTCGATCAGCTCGCGGCCGCGTTCGTAGGCGTCGTCGTCGCGGTGGGCGGCGACGCCGACGAGCTCACCGCCGCGTCCGTAGCGGCAGACCCAGGTCCCGTCGTCGCCGGGCTCGAAGCGCGACACGTCCCAGCCGTCGCCCCAGCCGGCGTACTTGATCGTGTGCTCGCCGATCGTCGACCAGAAGCCCGGCGCGACCCGCCATCCGGCCTCCGCCCCGGCCATCGTCTTTCCGGCGACCTCGCCCATGTTCAGCGCCTCGCCCCAGTGTTCGACCCGCAGGCGACGCCCGGCGCTCGCGTTGAAGGCGAAGGCGACGTCGCCGGCGGCGAGCACGCGCGGGTCGGGCGTCGCCATCGTCGCGTCGACCTCGATGCCGTCTTCGACCGGGAGGCCCGCCGCCGCGGCGAGGCCGTCGTCGCGCTCGACCCCGAGGGCGAGGACGACGCGGTCGACCGTCTCCTCGTGGCGGTCGGTGAAGCGGGCGCGGGTGGAGCGGTCGCCGGCCGGGCGCAGGTCGGCGAGCTCGGCTTCGGCCAGGAGCTCGACGCCGAGCGCCCCCAGCCAGGCGCCGATCTCGGCGGCCACCTCGGGCCCGAGGCGTTCGACCTGCGGCGCCGCCTCGAGCGTCGCCACCGTGACCGCGACGCCGCGCATCGCCAGCGAGGCGGCGGCCTCGCAGCCGATGAAGCCGGAGCCGGCGACGAGGGCCCTGTCTCCCGCCCGGAGCTCGCCGAGGCGCTCGGAGTCGCCGATCCGCCGCAGGGTCTGGACGCCGGGGCCGTCGGCCCCGGGGATCGGCGGCACCGGCGGCTCGGCTCCCGTGGCGAGCAGGAGCCGGTCGAAGGGATGCTCGTCGCCGGCCGCGGTGAGGACGCGGCACCCGCCGAGGTCGATCGCGGCGACCTCGGTGCCGGTCCGCAGCCCGATCGCGCGCTCCTCGTACCAGCCGGGGTCGGCGAGCGTCAGCTCCTCGCGGCCGGTTTCGCCGCGGAGGAAGTCCTTGGTCAGCGGCGGGCGTTCGTAGGGCGGGTCGGCCTCGCGGGCGAGGATCGTGACCGTGCCGGCGCCGCCCGCCTCGCGGTAGGCCTCCGCCGCCGCCTTCGCCGCCGGGCCGCCGCCGACGATCACGATCCGCTCCGACCCGCTCATCGCTTCCGCCACCGGTCGAGCAGGTGGTCGGGCTCGGTGTGGCTCGCGTCGAGGATGAGCGAGGTGCCTGCGTCGAGGATCGCGTGGACGTCGTCGCCGGTCAGCTCGCGACGCGGGTCGGGGTGGCGCCAGTGGACCGCGAGCAGGGTGCCGCCCGGGGCCAGCGCCGCCTCGATCCGGTGCATCCCCTCGACCACCAGGTCGGGGCTCCAGTAGTAGAGGACCTCGGCGCAGACGATCGTGTCGAAGGGGCCGTCGGGGGTGCCCTCGGGCAGCCGCCGCTCGAGGAATTCGACGTTCTCGGCGCGGGCGCGGGCGAGGCGCCCGCGAGCGCGGGCCAGGGCGGTCGGGCTGAAGTCGACGGCGACGAGTCGGGAGGCGCGCGGCGCCAGCATCGCGGTGAAGACGCCGATCGAGCAGCCGAGCTCGAGCGTCCGCCCGGTCTCATCCGGCAGGTAGGTGAGCGTGCGCCGGTACTTCTCCTGCTCGTAGGCGCTGGTCTCGTAGTCCCAGGGGTCCTCCGACTCGCGGGCGAGCCGCTCGAAGTGCTCGACCGGGGCGCGGTCGTGCGCCTCGCCGACCTGGCGGCCCCCATGCGCGGCGGTCGTCATCGGCGCGCCAGTCCTTCGGCGCCGAGCCTGGCCAGCAGCGGGTCAAGCCGGTGCTGGAGCAGGAAGGTCTCGAGGTCACGGCGGGCGCGGTCGAGCCGACCGCCGGTCACGAACGGATGCGACCCGCAGGCCGCCGCCGCCTCGGCGAGGATCGCTTTCGCCGCCCGGTCGATCTCGGCGCGCATCGCGATGCCGGTCGCGCGCGGCAAGCGTCTGCATTTACCCCCGCCTGGCGGGGGTAAATGCAGACGGTCGGCGACGGGACGGGCCGGGTCGGCGGGCGCGAGCGCGGCGTCGGCGACGGCCGCGGCGCGCTCGAGCCAGGCGTCGACCGTCCCGACCGCCGCCTCGATCCGGCCCGCCGCGAGCTGCGCCAACGGCTCGTCGGCTCGGTGCTCGGCCAACTCGTCGAGCGCGGCCGAGGCCGCCGCGTCGACCATCCCCGCCCAGGTCGCGGCGGTGCGCATCGCGTCGCGGGAGAACCACGGGTCGCGGGCGAGCTCGCCCGGGGCGCCGAGGACGGCGGTGACCGGGGCGTCGCGGAAGACGACGCGGTGACTCTCCGAGGCGCGCAGTCCGGCGGCCCGGTACCAGGAGCGGTCGACCTCGACCTCGGCACCGCAGTCGAGCAGGACCAGCGCCGGCGGCTCGCCCGCGTCGTTGCCGACCATCACCAGCGCCGCGTCGACGCCGCCGGCCCCGGAGCAGAAGGTCTTCACCCCGCGCAGCACCCGTCCGGCGCCGGCCTCGGCGAGGCGGGCCGGGTCGCCCTCGCCCGGGCCGGGGTCGGCGCCCCACACGCCGAGCAGCCTCTCCCCCGCCGCGACCGCCGCCAGTTCGCGCCCGCGCAGGTCGGGATCGGCTGCCACCTCCAGCCGCTCGACCGCGTTCAGGTGGCCGTCGAGGACGCGGGCGACCGAGGCGTCGGTGGCCGCGACCCGGCGCAGCAGGTCCCACTCGGGGCGTACCGAGCGGCCCTCGCCGACGGCGCCGATCGTCGCCGCGAGCGCGCCCGCGTCGGCGAGCCGGAGGAAGGCCTCGCGCGGGAATCGCGGCGCCCGGTCGAGCTCCGCCGCCGCGGCGGCGATCTGCGCGAGCGCCCGGTCGAGCCGCGCCGTCATCGCCCCGTCCTCGGCGCCCTGGCCCTCGCCGTCGGCCGTCGGCACGTCGACCCCGGTCACGCGAGCACCCCGTCGCAGGCCGAGACCGGTATCGGCGCCAGCCCGTCCATTGCGGCCCGCGTCAGCAGCAGCTCGGTCAGCGACACCGTCGCGGCGCAGCCGTCGCGCCGCGCGCCCGGCCCGAGCGCGTCGTGCATCAGGATCACGTCCCCGTCGCGCAGCCCGCCCTGGGCCTCCAGCGCGCCGAACATCCGCCGCAGCCCGTCGCCGCGCCAGTCGTGGGTGTCGACGTTCCAGCCCCAGAGCCGCAGGCCGGCCGCGGCGGCGAGCCTGCGCGTGGCGTCGGTCTCGATCCCCCAGGGCGCGCGCCAGGCGCGCGGCCGCACGCCGATCCGGTCGAGCAGCCCGAGGCCGATCTCGAGGTCCGCGGCGACCCCGCCGGGGCCGCGCTCCGAGTGGCGCACATGGTCGAGGCAGTGGAAGCCGATCTCGTTGCCGCCCGTCAGCGCCGCCTCGATCAGGTCGGGGTGCTCGACCGCCCGCCGCGCCTGGACGAAGAAGGTGGCGCGGGCGTCGCGTCGCTCCAGCGCGGCGAGGACGCGGGGCGTCCAGACGGGGTCGGGACCGTCGTCGAAAGTGAGTGCGATCGTTCCGGGCACCTCGCGGAGGTACCCGGCCCGGCGGCTCCTCTCACCCCTACTCGTCGAGCTTCTTGCGGCGGGGCGGCCTGCCGCCGCCGGGGTTCGTCGGGTCGCTCTCGAGCGGCGGTTCGCTGGTGCTCTCGGCCCCGGTCGCCGGGTGCGGCTCCTCGCCGAACGGGGCGGCGTCGGGGTCGACCGGGTCGCGCGGATCGGGCCGCGTCTCGTAGGGGTCCGGGTACTCGGTCTCGTCGGGATCGCCGACCGGATTGTTGAGCGCCTCGTGCGGGCCTTTGTCGTGCGAGCGGTTCCCCGGTTCGACCGCGGCCTCCGGTGGCTTGGCCGCCGGTTTCGATTTCGCCGCCTTCGCCTTCGCGATCGGCGTGACCTCATCGGCGGGCTCGGTCGCCGTCGCGCGTCCCTCCTCGGCGTCGCCGGGGCCGAGCAGGCGCTTCGCGACCACCCCACCGACAACCAGCGCGCCACCCGCCGCGGCCCCGGCCAGCACGCGGGCCCGTCTCGTCGTCCCGCCGATCAGGCTCCTACCGGGGATGTCGGGGATGCTCGGCACGTCCTCCTACTTCCCACCCGGCCACCGTTTCTAACCCGCCCGGCGGGGATTAGGCTGGTGTCATGCCGTTCACGCGGAAGAACCTGAAGGAGGACGTCGACGATCTCGGCGCCAACTTCGACGGTCCTCCGGACCTGGAGTTCCGCGCGGCGACCGTGGCGCTCGGGCTCGCGGAGTCGGGGCTGACCTACCAGCGCGTC
>DASZUH010000011.1:0-2450 GCA_035547715.1 Solirubrobacterales bacterium | reverse complement strand
GGGCCCATCACCGCCACCTCGGCCGTCGGCCAGGCGTAGTTGAAGTCGGCGAGCATGTGCTTGGAGGCCATCACGTCGTAGGCGCCGCCGTAGGCCTTGCGGGTGACCACGGTGAGCTTCGGCACCGTCGCCTCGGTGTAGGCGTAGAGGAGCTTGGCGCCGTGGCGGATGATCCCGTTCCACTCCTGGTCGGTGCCGGGGAGGAAGCCGGGGACGTCGGTCAGGGTCAGGATCGGCACGTTGTAGCAGTCGCAGGTGCGGACGAAGCGGGCCGCCTTCTCGGAGGCCTCGATGTCGAGTACGCCGGCGAGGAAGGCGGGCTGGTTGCCGACGATCCCGACCGGGAAGCCGTCGAGCCGGGAGAAGCCGCAGATGATGTTCTTGGCGAAGTGCTCGTGGACCTCGAAGAACTCCTCGTCGTCGACGATCCGCTTGATCACCTCGCGCATGTCGTACGGTTTCGACGGGTCGTCGGGGACGACGGTGTCGAGCTCCATGTCTTCGCGGTCCGGATCGTCGGTCGGCTCGAAGCGGGGCGGCAACTCGAGGTTGTTCGAGGGCAGGAAGCTGAGCAGGTAGCGGGCGTCTTCGAGGCAACTCTCCTCGTCCTCGGAGGCGAAGTGGGCGACGCCCGATTTCGAGTTGTGGCTCATCGCCCCGCCGAGCGCCTCGAACTCGACTTCCTCCCCGGTCACCGTTTTGATCACTTCCGGCCCGGTGATGAACATGTGGCTGGTCTCTTTGACCATGAAGATGAAGTCGGTCATCGCCGGCGAGTAGACCGCGCCGCCCGCGCAGGGGCCCATGATCAGGCTGATCTGCGGGATCACGCCGCTGCATTTGACGTTGCGGGCGAAGACGTCGCCGTAGGCGCCGAGGCTGACCACGCCCTCCTGGATCCGCGCGCCGCCGGAGTCGTTGATGCCGATCACCGGTGCCCCGACCTCGGCCGCCATGTCCATCACCTTGCACATCTTCTCCGCCATCACCTCGCCGAGGCTGCCGCCGAAGACGGTGAAGTCCTGGGAGAAGACGAAGACGGTGCGGCCTTCGATCTTCCCGTGGCCGGTGACGACGGCGTCGCCCCACGGCCGTTTTTTCTGCATCTCGAAGTCGTAGGTGCGGTGGCGGACGAAGGTGTCGAGCTCCTCGAAGGAGCCGGGGTCGAGCAGCAGGTCGATGCGCTCACGCGCGGTCAGCTTGCCGCGGGCATGCTGCTTCTCGACCGCTTCCGCGGAGGCCGAGTGGATCGCCGCCTCGCGCAGTTCGCGCAGGTACTCGAGCTTCTCCTCATGGGTGATGGGGTTTTTCTCGCGCATGTGATTCGCCGCTCCCGGGGGTGGCCGAAGACCGGCGCGGCGATTCTATGTGCAGCGGAAAACAAAAGGCCCGCCGGTGGCGGGCCCTTTGCGTCGCTTTGGTGGAAGTTCTCAGCTGAACGGGCGCCGCTGCGGTTCGGCGAGGCGGTCGAGGAAGGACTCGAGGTCGGCCTGCTCGAGCCCGGTGCTCTCGTCGGCCCGGACGTGAACGCGCGTTCCGAAGCCCTTTTCGGCCATCGTCACCTCGACGCCTTCGACGACGGCGATCAGCTCCGCGAGCTCCGGCTCGGACTTCATCAAGGTCCTGGATGCCTCGATCATGCCGCCGGTTTCGGCCGCGGCCTCCCCGTTCCTGCCGGCCTCGGCATTTGGGCGGGAAAGTTCAGGCGGCCCGGCGGCGGCGGCCGGGTACCGTGGCGGCGTGACCGATACCGCGCGGATCGAGAAGCTGGCCAAGGAGAAGCTCGGGATCGAGCACCTCCATCCCGGGCAGCTCGAGGCGATCGAAGCGGTGCTGGCGGGGCGCGACACGCTGGCGGTGATGTCGACCGGCTACGGCAAGTCGGCGATCTACCAGCTCGCGGGCGAGATCCTCGGCAAGCCGACGATCGTCGTCTCCCCGTTGATCGCCCTGCAACGGGACCAGGTCGAGGCGATCGAGGAGCACATCTCCCCCGGCGAGGCGGCCGAGCTGAACTCGACCGTCTCCGGGCGCAGGCGGCACGAGCTGATCGAGGCGCTCGAGCGCGGCGAGCACGAGTTCATCCTGCTCGCGCCCGAGCAGCTGGCCAAACCCGAGGTGCTGGCGGAGCTGGCGGAGACGAAGCCGTCGCTGCTGGTCGTCGACGAGGCCCACTGCATCAGCGAGTGGGGCCACGACTTCCGCCCCGACTACCTGCAGCTGGGCGCGTTCGCCGAGCGGCTCGGGCGGCCGACGATCCTGGCGCTGACCGCGACCGCCTCTCCCCCGGTCCGCCGCGAGATCGCCCTGCGCCTCGGCATGCGCGACCCGGCCCAGGTGATCCGCGGCTTCGACCGTCCCAACCTCCACTTCGCGGTGCGCCGGTTCACCGACGCGCGCGAGAAAGAGAGGGCGCTGGTCGAGGCGGTCGCCGCCGCGGCCAAGCCGGG
>DASZUH010000010.1:0-7218 GCA_035547715.1 Solirubrobacterales bacterium | reverse complement strand
ACCAGGTTGGCGGCGCGCAGGGCGGGCATCTTGAAGACGTCGAGCGGGATCAGCGGGTCGCTCGCCAGGCGCCCCTCGACCAGGGCGAAGAGGCCGAGCAGGACGAGCCCCAGCGCCAGCGGCGCGAGCACCCCGGGCGAGCCCCAGCCGAGCGTGTCGGTGCGGACGATGCCGTAGACGATCGCCGTCAGGCCACCGCTGATCAGCACCGCGCCGGGGACGTCGAGCTTGCGCTCGTGGGCGATCGCGTCCTCGCGCGGGATCACGCGGCGGCCGACGAGCAGCACGGCGATCCCGACCGGGACGTTGATGACGAAGACCGCGGGCCAGTCGAAGGCCTGCGTGAGGGCGCCGCCGAGCAGGGCGCCGGCGGAGCCGCCGATGCCGCCCATCGCGGCCCAGAGCCCGAGCGCGCGGTTGCGCTCGGCGCCCTCTTTGAAGGAGCCGGTGACGATTGCGAGGCTGGCGGCGGAGATGACCGCGGCGCCGAAGCCCTGGATCGCGCGGGCGCCGATCAGGACGCTCTGCCCATCGGCGAGGGCGCAGCCGAGCGAGGCGAGGGCGAAGAGGCCGACGCCGACGAGGAAGACGCGGCGGCGGGGGAGGAGGTCGGTCGCGCGCCCGGCCAGCATCAGGAAGCCGGCGAAGGTCAGCGTGTAGGCGTTGACGACCCACTGCAGCTCGGTGTCGGAGAAGCCGAGCGAGGAGTGGATCTTCGGCAGCGCGACGTTGACGATCGAGATGTCGAGGATCACCATGAACTGCGCGAGGCAGACGGTGAGGAGGAGCGCGTCTTTCTGGAGTCTCTTCATAGTTCGATGATCACCGTACCACAAAGTACGACGATCGTCGTATCATTTGTCCGTGACTTTTGAACACCCCGACAGAGACGCGATCGACCTGTCCGCGGTCCTGCACGCCCTGAGCGATCCGCAGCGGCGCGAGATCGTCGCCGAACTGGCGGCGAGCGCCGAGCCGCGACCCTGCGGAAGCTTCGCCCCCGGGATCAGTAAATCGACGCGTACCCACCACTTCCGGGTTCTACGCGAGGCGGGCCTGATCGAGCAGTGGAAGGAGGGGACCTCGAAGATGAGCCGCCTCCGCCGCGCCGACATCGACGCCCGCTTCCCCGGGCTGCTCGACTCGGTGCTCGGTTCAAAGGCACTCGCGCAGGTCTGACGCGGCCCGCTCGGGCGGGTAGATGTTGATGTCGACGCCGGTGCCGAGCTCGAAGCCGGCCTTGATCGTCAGCCGCGGCGCGATGTCGACGTGCCAGTGGAAGAACTCGGCGCCGCGGGGCGCGGTCCGCACCCAGAGGTTCAGCTCCGGCGGTGCGCCGAAGCGCCTCGCCAGCAGGCGCATCGCGGTCGCCATCATCGCGACCCCGCCCGTGCCCGCCTCGAAGCGCGCCTCCTCGCGGCGCGGGATCACCCGCAGCTCGAACGGCCCGCGCGAGGCCCAGGGGCAGATCAGCGCCGCCTCGTCGTCGATCGCCACCAGCCGGGACCTGCGCCGCACCTCCTCGATCAGCACGTCGGAGAGGAGCCCCGACCCGGCGGTCCGTTCGGCGTAGGCACCCGCCCGCTCGCGCTCCCGCGCGACCGACGCCGGCACGAACGGCACCGCGTAGAGCTGCGCGTGGGTGTGCTCCAGCGAGGCCCCGGCGCCGCCGCCCTCGTTGACGATCAGCTGGACGTAGGACGCTCCGGCGTGCTCCCGCATCCGCTCGCGCCAGGTCGCCACCGCGTCGGCGAACTCGGTGTCGGAGAGCTCCGCCATCGCGGTCACGTGGCGGGGCGAGTTGACCAGCACCTCGTGCGCGCCGGTCGCGGGCCGCGAGCTGAAGAGGTCCGGTTCGCCGGAGCGACGCGAGGTCAGCAGCGGATCGCCGCTCGAGGCGAACGAGCCCGCCTCGGCCTCCGGGCTGCCGCCCGACCCCGCCTCCTCCGGCGCGCCCAGCGCCGGGTAGAGGTTCGGCACCACACGGGTGCGCCAGCCGGGCGTGTCCGGCGCGCCGCCCTCGGGGCGCAGCGCGTAGAGCTCCGGCGGCGTCGCCCCCTCGTTGCCCGCGCAGAAGGGACAGCCCTGCGGGCCCTTCGGCTCCGCCCGCCGCGTGGTGAAGTTGTCCGGCCGCGCCGCCCGGCCCGGGGCGAGGATCGTCCTCAGCCCGCTCAGCTGATCGATCCGGATCTCGGGTGCGGGCGTGCTCGCGCTCAGGAGCGTGAGGGTGGCAGGTCGGGGTCCGGCTCGGGCACGGCCTCGGGCTCCGGCGGCGGCACTTTCGGTTTCGGCTTCGCCCCGTTCGAGGAGGTCGGGTGGATGAACGGCTCGAGCACGTCCATCGGCAACGGGAAGACCACCGTCGTGTTCTGGTTCGACCCGATTTCGAGCAGCGTCTGCAGGTAGCGCAGCTGCAGCGACGCCGGGTTCGTGCTGATGATGTCGGCCGCGTCGGTGAGCTTCTGCGCCGCCTGGAACTCACCCTCGGAGTTGATGATCTTGGCGCGGCGCTCGCGCTCGGCCTCGGCCTGGCGCGCCATCGCCCGCTGCATCTGGTCGGGGATCTCGACGTCCTTGATCTCCACCGCGGTCACCTTCACGCCCCACGGCTCGGTCGACTCGTCGATGATCTTCTGCAGGTCCTCGTTGAGCCGCTCGCGGTCGGAGAGCAGCTGGTCGAGCTCCGCCTTGCCGAGCACCGAGCGCAGCGCGGTCTGGGCGATCTGCGAGGTGGCGACGAGGTAGTTCTCGACCTCGACCACGGCCCGGTTCTGGTCGACCACGCGGAAGTAGGCGACCGCGTTGACGCGGCAGGGCACGTTGTCGCGGGTGATCACCTCCTGCGGCGGGATGTTCAGCGTCACCGTCCGCAGGTCGACTTTGACCATCCGGTCGATCAGCGGGATCAGCAGGATCAGGCCCGGGCCCTTGGTCGCGATCAGTCGGCCGAGCCGGAAGATCACGCCCCGCTCGTACTCGCGCAGCACCCGCACCGACAGGCCGAGGCCGATCAGGGCGAAGAGGATGATCACGATGATTACCGCGCCGACGACCGCCATTGCGCTAGCTCCTTCGCTGTGGGTTGGCGAACTGGGGTTGATGGCCTGCGGGTTGCTCGGCCGCGGTGGCGACCGGCCGCACCACGAGCGTCAGCCCATCGACTGCCTCGACCCTGACCTTATCCCCGAAACGGACCGGTTGAACCCCCTCGGCGAGGCGCGCCGACCAGAGCGTGCCGCGCATGAAGACCTTGCCGGTCGGGTCGATCGTCGAGCGCGCCTCCGCCTCGCCGCCGACCATTTCCTCGGTCCCGGCCCGTTTGGGCAGGAAGCGGGTGGTGCGGACGACCCGCCGGGTGATGAAGAAGAAGCTGATCGCCGAGAGCACCGCCAGCGTGATCAGCGCCCCGCCGACCCAGTCGGCCGAGCCCGATTCGGAGCCGAGGGCGACGATCCCGCCGACCACCAGCCCGGCGATCCCCAGCAGCGCCAGGATCCCGCCGGTCGGCAGCAACAGCTCCGCCGCCAACAGCCCGATCCCGATCAGAGCGATGACGACGTACGTTTCCATGCCCTGATTATGCGCCTCCGGATGGTTGATCCCACCGCCGGGCGTCGCAGTCGGCCTTGTAGCGGGCGGGGCGGCCGTCCGGGACGTGGGGGTTCCGTGGGGAGGCGGTCACAGGGACGGGAGGAGGTGCGAGCTTCCGTCACGGTCCCGCCCGGTTCGTCACGGGTCCACATCAGGGGGCGGGACGTTCGTGCACTTGTGCCCCCTATGGGCGGTACAAGTGCACGGACGTCGTGGGGCTTGATGTGGAAGTGGGGCGGGATGGTGATGTCCCATGGGTCTTCGTCACGGGACCTGCGCCTTCGCGACGGACCATGCGCTCCTTCCCCACGGGACGCGCACGTCCCCCCGGCACACGTCCCGAACCCTCCTCACCCCGCGGACCCGGGCGCAACTCGGGCGGCCTCCTGGCCGCTCCGGGCCCCGCCGTCTGTGGAATCAACCGGCTACGCGCCGCCGAGCGCGTACTTCTTGATCTCTTCTTCCAGGTCCTCGGCGTTCGCGTATTGCCCCAGGTGCTTGTAGACGAGTTCGCCCTTGGCGTTGTAGAAGGCGGTGTCGGGCGGGCCGGTCGCCTTCAGTGAGGCGGCGTAGTCGAAGCCGGTTTCGTAGTAGCTGGGATACGGGACGGGGTGGTCCTTCAGCCACTTCGCCGCTTCCTTTTCGGAGTCTTCGGAGTCGACGCCGAGAAAAGCGACCTTCTTGCCGAACTTCGCCGACATTTCCTGGAACATCGGGAACTCGTACCGGCAGGGCCCGCACCACGACGCCCAGACGTTGGCGACGACCGGATACCCGAGTTCGCCGACCCGCTTTTCGAAGGCGTCCTTGCCGCCCGGGAGCAACTGGTTGGCTTCGGTGTAGAGCTCGGCCAGCGGCGCCGGCGCGCCCTTGAGCGCCTTCTTGTAGTCCGGATGGGTGGTATCGCCTCCGGAGGAGGAGGAGCCGCAACCCGCCACCAGGGCGAGGAGCGCGAGGCCCGCCACCAGGGCGAGCGCGAGTGTGATCCGCCTTCGCATCCGCTGCGTGATTACAATACGGCGACGTTCGGTTCGCGGTTCGCGGACCTCAGTGAGTTCTCGGGGGGCGGAGGTAACCGACTCCCGCAGCCCTCGTTCCATCCTCGCTTCCGGCCGGCTTCCCTTGTTGCGGTCGGGGCAGAACCCAAAGCCTTCTATGGCCAACACCACCGACGTTGCCGCAGGCGCGGCAGTCCCATCTAGCGACGACATCGATCGTGCATCGGCTTTCGCCCGTGAGCCCTTCCTGCTCGACGGCGAGGGTCCCGAGGCGCTCGCTCCCGGCACCGCCCGCCGGCGGGCGCTCGACGCCGCGCTGAGCGAGCTCGACGCGGGCGCCGAGGCCCCCTCGGTCGAGTGGCGCCGCAACTACTCGCTGCTGCTCGGCCTGGAGCGCTTCCTCGCCACCGAACCGCCGACCCTGCGCGACGGCGCCGAGCTCTCGCCCCACCAGGTCGACGCGCTCTCCGGCACGCTGGCCGAGCTGATGACCCAGCAGCAGGTCGGCTCCGCCGAGGCGGGGGCCGAGCTGGGGAACGGCGAAGCCGGCGCCGAGGAGCCGGTGACCTCGGAAATCTCGATCGCCGACGACGCCGAGGACGAAGGCGTCGAGGAAGACGAAGCGCCCGAGGACGAGGAGCCGCAGGACTGGACCGAAGTCGTCCCCGCCGACGACGAAGACGAGGTCGTCGAGGAGGCCCCGGACGACCCGGGCGCCGCGCGCCGCTTCTGGTTCGAGCACGCGACCGGCGCCGGCAAGACGGTCGCCGCGGTCGGCTTCATCGAGGCGACCCGCACCGGCGGGGTGCTGATCCTCACCCACCGCCGCAACCTGGTCGACCAGTTCATCGGCGAGATCTCCGACCGCGGCTACAAGGAGCGCCTGCGCCCGCCGCTGCTCGGCAATCGCGACGACGCCGAAGGCCCGGTCACGGTCGAGACCTACCAGTGGTTCGTCCGCAACCACAAGAAGGTGTCGGACGCCTACTCGGTCGTGATCTGCGACGAGGCGCACACCGCGCTGGGCGAGAAAACCAGCGCCTGCATCCGCGCCTGGCCCGGCCCCGTCTTCATCGGCATGACCGCGACCGGCGCGCTGATCGCCCGCCACGTCGCCGACCTCTTCCCGACCCAGACCTCGCGCTTCGACCTCGCCCAGGCGGCGCGGCGCGGCGTCATCTCGCCGCTGCGCTGCCTGCGGATCCCGCCCGGCCCGGGGGTGCGGACGATCGCCAAGGTGCCGCTGCGCAAAGGCGAGGTCGACCAGGACTTCGACCAGGAGGAGCTGGCCGCGCTGCTCGACCAGGGCCCGTTCAACTTCGCCATCGCCGACCTCTACAAGTCGCGCTTCCGCAAGACGCCGGGCGTCGTCTACACCGCGGGCGTCCAGCACGCGCACAACGTCGCCGAGGCGTTCCGCGCGGTCGGGATCAACGCGCAGGCGGTCTCCGGGCAGACGCCGAAGCGCGAACTGGCCGAGATCCTCGCCGGCTTCGAACGCGGCGACGTCGACGTCCTCTGCAACGCGCAGCTCCTCGCCGAGGGTTGGAACAGCCCGCGGGCGACGATCTGCATGCACCTCGCGCCGACCGCCTCGCGGCGGATCTACCAGCAGCGGGTCGGCCGCGTGACCCGGCGCGCGCCGGGCAAGGAGGCGGGCCTCGTCATCGACTTCGTCCACCCGGCGACGACCCACGACGAGACGATCGTCACCCTGCACAGCCTGCTCGACCGCGACGTCTACCGCGGCGGCGCGATCGTGGTCGGGCCGGTGCGCCGCGGGCGCGGCCGCAAGGTGCGGGTCGAGCGGCGGATCGTCCCGGTCTCCGACGTCGAGGAGAAACGGATGGAGGTGCTCGAACGGGAGATCTGGCGGATCGCGGTGGAGAACCTCGACTACCCCGAGCAGCACGCCTGGGCGGCGCTGGCCGGGGCGCGGGTCAACACGCAGGGCTGGCGGCGGGCCCGCGCGATGCTGCAGAACGACCGCACCAAGGAGCTGCGCCGGCGCTTCCTGCTGACCTGTGTGCAGCGCAACCGCAACGCGCAGCTGCGGCTGAAAGCGCTGGGGGAGATCGCCGACCTCGGCGACGCCGACGCCTTCGACGACGCGATCGACATCGTCGGCACCTGGAGCCGCGAGGACAAACGGGCGGGGACGAAGACGCTGCTGCAGGCGCTGATCGACAAGCGGATCGGGCGGCGCGACCAGGCGCAGGCGTGGGTCTGGCGGCTCGCCGGCTACACGCGCGAACTGCACGAGGAGTACGCGGTGCAGCGCTGGCCGGAGACGAAGCGGCTGCTCGGCCTGCTCGTCAACTCGAGCGGGCGGGCGCACGGCCGCAACGCGCGGCGCCTCGTCCACGCGGCGCGCAAACAGGACCGGCGCCTGGCGGTGGCGCTGCTCGCCGCCGCGGTCTCCCACACCCCGGAGGGCGAGGAGGTCCTGCGCGGGGCGCGCATGCGGATGGCGCGGAAACCGAGCGCCGTCGCCCGCGAGCTGCTGCGGAACTTCCCCAAAGGCGGCAAGCGCCGCCGCAAGCGCAAGCGCAACGGCAACGGCAACGGCAACGGCGAGGACGGCACCGGCCGCGCCCCGGCGGAGGTCGTCGAGAACGCGGTGGTGGAG
>DASZUH010000009.1:0-5151 GCA_035547715.1 Solirubrobacterales bacterium | reverse complement strand
TTGAGGCCCCCTACGCCTGGCAGTGCGAGCGCAGCATCAGCACCGGCACGTCGGCCTTGTGCAGGACGCGCTCGGAGACCGAGCCGAGGAGGGCGCGGTGGACGCGGCTGTGGCCGTGGGAGCCCATCACGACCAGGTCGTGGTGGTCGGCGGCGACCGCCTTGAGGATCGTCGGGGCGATGTCGCCCTGCTCGATCCGGGTGGTGACGCCGACGTCCCGGGGGATCTCCTTCAGCGCTTCCTTGATGATCTCGTTGTGGGACTCGGCGGTCTCCGGCGGCGGCGCGACGCCGGGGCCGACCGGGGTGGCGGCGTGGGGGACGACGGTCAGCAGGGTGAGCTTCGCGTGCTGGTCCTGAGCCAGGGTGACCGCGTGGCGGAGCGCCGTGCGCGAGTCGGCCGACCCGTCGAGCGCGACGAGGATGTTGCGGTAGACGCTCACCGTCGGATCATTTTGTCATTGAGTGATGACATTTCTTCACAACCGTACACCCGCGCCTCCCTCGACCCCGATTCTCGCCCGCCTGATGCGTCGTTTGCAGGCGATTACTCAAATTGCTTGCGGTTTTCAAAACCGGTGTTATGCTGCGCCACGAATCGAGCATTCAGGGAACTCGATGTTTATCCGACTCGGGGGAGCTGGGGCCGATCCGCATAGCCAGCACCAGTGCCTTAATCGGTTAAAGGACCGGACTTGTAAGCCGGTGATCCGGGTTCGAGCCCCGGCTGGTGCATTCCGCAAATCGGGAGCGTCCGGGGGGACGGGCTATGGCAGGGAATCTGTTCGACAGCATCGACGGGGCCGTCGCGGGGGGAAGCGAGGTGGCGGCTCCGTGGGCGACGCGCTCGCCGTTCCGGCCGGAGGCCGGGCGCGACCTGATGCTGGTCCCGCGGGTGCGTGACCCGGCCGCCGATCCGGCCGCCCGCGAGGCGCTCGAGCGGATCGCCGCCGAGCCGGCCGTCGCCGCGCTCCGCGAGACGAAGGGCGGCGTCGACGTCGTCCTCGACGACGAGTGGGTCGCGGCGCGCGGCGCCGCGCTCGAGGCCGGCGAGGGCCCGGCCGAAGCCAACGCCGACCTCGCCGCCGGCGAGCGCTACGCCGTCTACTTCTGGGGCGCCAACACGACCAAGGCGCTCCACGTCGGCCACCTTCGCAACCTGGCGCTCGGCAACGCGATCGCCGCCGCCCTCCGCCTCGCCGGCGCCAAGGTCGAGAACCGCAGCCTGATCTGCGACGTCGGCCGCAGCATGGGCGAGGCGATGGCGGGCGTCGTCTCCTCCGGCCGCGCCGACGACGAGCTCGGCTCCGAGGGCGGCGAGAAGTCAGACCACTTCGTCGGCCTCTGTTACGCCGACTACGTCGCCGCCGGCCGCAACGGGACCGGCGGTGGCGACGACGGCGCCGAGGACTCGGTCGCCCGCGAGTCGGCCCTCTACGACGACAAGGCCGACGAGCTGATGATGCGGGTCCTCGCCGGCGACCAGCGGGCGCTCGAACTGTGGTCGAAGACCCGCGCCTGGGTGATCTCCGGCCAGCGCAAGACGCTCTCGCGCCTCGGCGTCCCCTTCGACAAGGTGATCTTCGAGTCCGACTTTCTCCCCGAGGTCGCCGAGCTGACCAACCTCGGCCTGCGCGAAGGGACGCTGCGCCGGCGCGAGGACGGGATGGTCGTCTACCCGACCATGCGCGAGGAGCTGGAGGAGATGCCGCTCGTCCGCTCCGACGGCCTGCCGACCCAGCACATGCGGGCGCTCGCCTACTGGTCGGCGGCGCCCGAGCTCGACGACTTCACCTCGCTGCAGGTCTGCGGCACCGAGTGGGTCGCCCACGTCACCTGCCGGCGGCAGCTGCTCGATGTGCTGGCGATGGCGAAGGCGAACGGGCACCCGAACCCGGTGGTGAACGGCAACGGCCGCGGCGGGCCGCCGACCCACGACGTCTTCCACGGCGTGGTCGCGCGCTCGAACGAAGCGGTCAGTTCCTCGAAGGAGGGCGCGCTCCTGATCGACGACCTGGTCGAGTGGACGGAGGAGCGGCTCACCGCCGACCGCGCGCCGGCGGCGGTGCGGGCGGCGCACCCGCAGCCCGACCGGCTGGCGGCGCGGATCGTGCTCGCCTACTTCCTCCTGCAGGCGACCTCGAAGCGGGTCGAGTTCGAGCCGGAGCTGCTCTTCGAGCCCGAGCGCAGTCTCGGGTGGGACGTCGTCGCCGCACAGGCGCGCCGGGGTGGGTCCGCCGGCGGCGACACGGGTCGGGGCGGCGGCGCCGGTGGAGGTGGCGCCGCCGACCCCGAGTACCGCTTCGCGGTCGTCCAGGCGGAGCTCTTCCGCCGCCACCTACGGAGCGCCGTCGCCGACCTCGACCCCGAGCCGCTTGCGCGCTGGCTCTCCCACTTCGCCCGCTGGTCGGGGGCGGGCGGGCACGCGCCGCGGACGGGCGCGGTCGCCCGGACGGTGCTCGACGACGGGGTCCGCGGCCTCGGACTGGAGGCGGCGTGATGCGCACCCTGCTCGTCGACAACCACGACTCCTACACCTACAACGTCTTCCACCTGCTGGCGGCGGCCTCGGGGGAGGAGCCGGTCGTCGTCAACAACGACGCGGTCAGCTGGCGCGTCCTGAGTCGCGCCAGGTTCGACGCCTTCGTCCTCTCGCCGGGCCCGGGGCGGCCCGAACGCTGGCACGACTTCGGCGTCTGCCGGGACATCCTCCGCTACAGCGAGGTGCCGGTGCTGGGGATCTGCCTCGGCCACCAGGGGATCGGCAACCTGCTCGAGGGCGGCGTGGCGAGCGCGCCGCAGCCGATGCACGGTCGGCTCAGCCACGTCCGCCATCGCGGCACCGGGATCTTCGCGGGCGTGCCGCAGGACTTCGCGGTCGTCCGCTACCACTCGCTCGCGATCACCGGGCCGGTCGGGCCGGAAGGCCACGTCGTCGCCTGGGCCGACGACGGCGTGGTGATGGGAGTCGAGCACGATTCGCGGCCGATGTGGGGGGTCCAGTTCCACCCGGAGTCGATCGCCACCGAGTTCGGGGACCGGATCGCGAGGAACTTCTTCGAGCTTGCGGAGCGGCACTCCGCCACCTCCACCGCGCGCCGATCCCAGGTCCCCCGTCGACGGGCCGACGACTCGCCTGAGGCTGGAGTCACCGGCACGTCGGCGGGGGTGGCGCGCGCCGCGACCAAGGAGCGCGCGTGGACCGTCCTCGCCCGCACCCTGGAGGGCGCGGCGCCGACCGAGCACCTCTACGAACGCCTCTTCGCCGACGCCGAGACCTCCTTCTGGCTCGACTCGGCCGACGCGCCGACCTGGCTCGCCCAGTGCTCGTACATGGGGACGAGCGCCGGGCCGGCCGAGCGCCACCTGTCCTACGACGTCGACGCGGCGGTGACGACGATCCGCACGCCCGCCGGCGAGGAGCTCCGCCACGGGTCGATCTTCGAGCTGCTGGGCGAGGAGACGCGGGCGGTCCGGGCGGAGCCGCCGATCGGCGTCGACCGCGGCCTCGTCGGCGGCTTCGTCGGCTACCTCGGCTACGAGCTGAAGGCCGACTGCGGCTCGCCCAACGTCCACAGCTCCGACCTCCCTGACGCGGCGCTGATGTTCGCCAACCGCGTCGTCGCCGTCGACCACGCCCGCAGCCGCACCCACGTCTTCGCCCTCGTCCGCACCGACGGCAGCGGTGTTGATGGGCCGAAAACTTGCCATATAGGCAAGTTTTCGGCCCATCAACACGAGGAACGGGTGGGGCAGGTGGCTTGGTTGGAAGCGGCGACGCGGGCCGCGGCGGCGGCGATCTGCGATCCGCCGCCGGCGCGGCCGCTCGACCCGCCCGCCGAGCCGGGCGGACACGTCAGCTTCCGCTGTGGGCGGGGACGGTCCCGGTACGTCGCCGACATCGAACGCGCGCAGGCCGAACTGGCGGCGGGGGAGAGCTACGAGGTCTGCCTCACCGACCAGATCTCCACCGACGCGAGTCCCGATCCGTTCGCGCTCTACCGCCGGCTGCGCCGCTCGAACCCGGCGCCGTTCGCCGCCTTCCTGCGCTTCGGCGACATCGCGATCGTCAGCTCCTCGCCGGAGCGCTTCCTCTCGGTGGCGCGCGACGGCGCGGTTCAGGCGCGGCCGATCAAGGGGACGATCTCGCGCGCCGAGGACCCGGCCGAGGACGCCGCCCGCAAGGCCGAGCTCGCCGCCGACGAAAAGACCCGCGCCGAGCACCTGATGATCGTCGACCTCCTGCGCAACGACCTCGGCCGGGTCAGCGAGGTCGACTCGGTCCGCGTCCCCGACCTGATGGTGGTCGAGCCCTACGCGACCGTGCACCAGGTCGTCTCGACCGTGACCGGTCGGCTCGAACCGGGCCGCTCGCCGGTCGAGTGCGTGCGCAACTGCTTCCCCGGCGGCTCGATGACCGGGGCGCCGAAGGAGCGGACGATGGAGATCATCGACGAGCTCGAGGACGAGGCGCGCGGCGTCTACTCCGGGGCGATCGGCTACCTCGGCGTCGACGGCTCGGTCGACCTCTCGATCGTGATCCGCACGATCGTGATCCGGCCGGGGCGGACGACGATCGGGGCGGGCGGCGCCATCGTCATGCAGTCGGACCCCGAGGAGGAGTTCGAGGAGGTCCTGCTGAAGGCGCGGGCGCCGATGGCCGCGATCGCCAAGACCGTGAGCGGGCGGGGCGACGAGGGGGCCTGGAGCATCGACCTGGAGCCGCGGGCGAGGAGCGCCGGGGCGACCGCCGGCGAGGGCGGGGCAAGGAGCGCGAGCGCGGCATGAGCGGGACCGCGACGCACCGCCCGGCCCTCGTGCCGGGGCCGGTCGGCTGGGAAGTTCGACCGGCGCGACCCGAGGACGCCGCGGCCGTGGCCACCGGGGTCGCCGCCCTGCTCGGCGAGCTCGGCGCGCCGCCGCCGTCCCACGCCGCGATCGAGGCCGAGGCGCGCGCCCACATCGACGACCCCTCCCTCGGCATCGTCCTGATCGCCGTCGGCGAGGGCGGCGATCTGGTCGGGGTGCTGACGGCGAGCTGGGCGCGGGCGATCCAGGTGCCGGGACGGGTGCTGACCATCGAGGTGCTCTGGACCCGGCGCGAATGGCGCGACCGCGGCGTCGGCGCGGGCCTCGTCGAGGCGCTCGGCCG
>DASZUH010000008.1:0-7846 GCA_035547715.1 Solirubrobacterales bacterium | reverse complement strand
GCCTCAGGCGGCCAAGCCCGCCCCGCTACCGCTCCGGGACCACCAGGCGGCGGAAGCCGGTGCGGAGGCGCTCGGCCAGTTCGGTGGCGGCGTCGGCGGCGGCCGGGTCTTCTTCGTCGGTGCCGGTGACCAGGACGACCTCGGTGGCGCGAAAGCTGCCGACCTGGTCTTCGACCGCCTGGACGATGTCCTCGTCGCCGACCCGGGCCTCGGCGACGACGCCGACCTTGGCCAGCGAGGCGACCGACATCACCAGCGTCTTCTGCGCCGCCTCTCGCGCCGGCTCGAGGTCCGATGCCCAGCGGTCGAGGAAGGAGATCCGCGCCGGCGCCAGGACCATCACCTCGGCGAGATCACGGCTTCCGTCGACGCCCGCCTCGGCCGCGATCGCCGCGGTCGTCGCCGGGTCCTCGACCGGCCTACTGACGACGACCAGGAGGCGCCGCCGCAGGAACGGATCGGGCGCGTCGCCGATCGCACCCCGTGGCCGCATCCGCACGGCCCAGTAGACGAGCAGCACGCCGAGCAGGGCGCCCATGCCGAGGCCGAGCCCCGGCCCCCCGACCAGAAACCCGCCGACGATGAAGACGACGATCGCCCCGACCCACAACGGCAGCTTCCAATAGGCCACCGGTCAAGCCTGCCAGGGCGATCGCCGTCACGCATCCCCGAAAGCTCAGGGAACCTTCACTCCCTTCGCCCGCGGGCACACGCCCTGCTTCAGGAGCCCTTGGAAACAGCCACGGGCGCCAGACGGACCTGCGAAGTGCCCATCCGCACTTTGCTCCTCCTCATTTCGACTGCATTTCCCTTGCCACCGCTCCTTGCCATTGCGGTGATCAGTCCTTTTACTTCATCTGTTTACAGCAATCAAGTTCGAACCGGTAAAACCGAACAAATAAACGAGAATTTAGGATCACTTCTGGATTTCTTGATTCGGAGTGGTTAAGGTCCTTGGATCGGACGTGCCACCCTTGCCATACGACCGAAGGAAGCCCCCCTTGCCGAAAACCAAGAAGAAGGACGGCGTCGAACAGATCGTCGCCAAAGCCTTCGCACACCCACTGCGCGTACAGATCCTGATCATTCTGAACGAGCGCGTCGCCAGCCCTAATCTGCTGGCCCAGGAGCTCGACCAGAGCCTCAACCTGGTCGCCTACCACGTGCGCGTGCTCGAGAAATACGACTGCATCGAGCTGGTCGACACCAAGCAGCGCCGCGGCGCCACCGAGCACTTCTACCGTGCCACCCGCCGCCAGTTCCTCTCCGACAGCGAATGGGCGCGGATGCCGCAGAGCCTCCGTCCCGGCCTCTCCGGCGCGATGCTCAAATCGATGTTCGACGACATCGAGGAGGCCGTCAAAGCCGGCACCTTCGACGAAAAAGAGGATCGCCACCTGACCCGGACGCCGATGGTCGTCGACAAAGAGGGCTGGGGCCAGGTGAACGCCCTGTTGCTCGAGACCTACGACAAGCTCATGGAGATCCAGACCGAGTCACAGGCTCGGCTCACCAAGTCGGACGAGAAGGGGATGAACACCAAGGTGGACATGCTCCACTTCCTCTCGCCCGACCCTTCCTGATCTCGCGGGGAGGCTTCCGGCCCGCCCGGGCGCCGCTCAGGGACTGAGCGGCGCCGCCGCCTCCGGCGTCGCGACGACGAAGGAGAAGCTCTCCTCCAGGTACAGGTGGACCTGGTCGGCGTCGTGATGGTCGTAGCCGATCGAGAGGTCCTGGCCCGATTCGAACAGGAAGTCGCCGCCGCGCAGGCTCATCGCGACCGCGCCGCGGAGGCCCGGCGCCCAGACGATCGGCCCGCCGGCGAGGATCTTCGCCAGGTGGTCGAGCAGCGGGTAGCCGCCGTGCTCGGCCGTCTCGATCACCTTGATGTACTCGTCGGGGCCGAGCGCCAGGCCGTAGGGCCCCTCCACCCCGGCCTCGCGCAGCCCCTCGACCGCCCGCGCGACCGAGCGCGGGTAGGCGTCGGCGCTCGCGCCGAGCGGCTCCGGCTCGAACGGCGAGGTCTCGACCACGCCGTGGATCCCGGCTTTCGCCCAGCCGTTGAAGACGGCGCTGTTCTCGGCGACGGCGATCTGGTGGGCGGCGTTGTCGAGCGACTCGAGGTCGACGTCGACGGCGCCGCGGTCGTCGTCGCGCATCTCCGCCCGCGAGACGGTGAAGTCGACCCGCACCTCGACCAGCGGCAGGACGCGACGCTGCAGGGCGCCGACGCCCTCCTCGCCGACCTCGACGGACTCGACCCGCCCGAGGTTCGTCGACGAGTGCTCCCAGCCCCGCGGGCCGACGAAGTCGACCAGCCGGCGCGCCGCCAGCGGCCCGGCGAGCCGATCGCGCGCCTCGTCGTCGAGCAGCTTCCAGTTCGAGTCGGTGAGCGGCGCATGGCCGCGCAGCAGGTGGTTCATCGTCCAATTCCTTTCATGCTGCCGATCCCCAGCGAGCCTTCGCCGGCCGCCATCGGAGCGACCAGCTCGTCGTCGTCATCGTCCTCGGACGCCGCCTCGGCCGCCTCGCCGTGGTCGACGATGTCACCGCTCTGGAACAGCACCCCTTCGGCGATCTCGCGCCAGCGCGGCACCTTGCGCAGGAGGAACTCGAGGTCCATCGAGAAGTGCTTGAACTCCTCCCCCTGGGCGTCCTGCATGATCGCCCGCGCATCGGCGTCGGGCTCGACCGCGAGACGCTGCTGGTACCAGCCGATCGCCTGACACTCCTCTTCGAGCGAGGCGCAGAGGCGGGCGAACGTCCGCGTCTCGGCCGGCAGCTCCTCCGGCGGCTCGTGGTACTGGTCGAAACCCATCAGTCCACTCCTTGATTCGTCGATTCGGGCAGCGGGTCACAAGCTATCCAAGGTGAGGAGAACAGTTCGACGTTCTTTCGAATCGCCGAGAAGTCGAGCGCTTCCGCCCGTGGGCAGAATTCCGCCGGCGCGAGCTCGTACTCGGCCTCGAACACCGCCTTCCCGGCTGCGACGAACGGCTTGTAATAGCCGCATTCGTGGTACTGGAAGCACTCCTCGACGATCGCGAAGTCGAAGTCGCCGACCAGCCGGCGCGCCTGCCGCGGATCGTTCTTCAGCGCCACCGCCATCCCCCGTCTGTGGACCTGGCCGGCGATCCAACGGTTGTAGCGAAGCTGGTCGGCGCGGGTCAGCGGGAAGCCGGTGTCGTTTTCCCAGCCGTTGATGTTGTCCGGCTCGACCGCGTCGAAGCGCTTGTGGGCGCAGAGGGCGAACCGGTCTTCCATGATCGAGGCGAACTTGTGGAAGTGGGCGATGTCGAGCCAGCGCTCGTCGGGGAAGCCTTCGTAGCGCTTCCCCAACACCGACTTCGGAAACTCGCCCTTGTCCGGGCGATAGTCCTCCCAGCTGCCGACGTCGACGTAACAGATGGCCTTGGCCCGGTGGCGGTGGATCGCGCGCACGTCGCCGACCGTCGATTCGAAGGCGTCGATGTCGTAGACGTCGGCCCCGGGGGTGAGCCGGAACCTGCCCTGCAACTGCCACTGCCAGGCGCCGGTCCGCGGCTGCGGGTGCCAGTGGCCCTTGGTCGGGAAGCCACCGACCGCGCCGGCGGCCGGGACGAAGGCGAGCAGGGCGGCCGCGCAGGCCAACAGGGCGGCCGGCGCCCTGCCCGGCGCGGTGTTCGTCGACGCCTTCCTCATGCCTTCAACCTACCCCGCAGGATTGGTTGGACACCTTGAACCGGGGTGGTGATGGCGATCGCCGGGATCGCCCTCGGCGTCGACGTCGAGGGCAAGGCGCCGGCGTCGATCGCCCGGCCGCTGAGCGCCGCCAAAGGGCGCCTCGGCGGACGGAAAACCGGATCCAAAGTCGAATCGGGTTCCGCACCACCTGCCGCTATGGTGTGATCGACGGCGCCCCCGGTCGCCGGGCGCTGCGCGGTCCCCGTCGAGCCCTCTGGGCGGCGCCGCCCCCTCCGGCGGCACAGTCCATGGCACCTTCCGACAGCGACGAGATACGACCCGTTCCCGACGGCGCGCCCAGCGGGGCGGGCGACGGACTGGCGCCCGAGGCGCTGCTCTGGCGACGGCTGCGCGACCAGCGCGACCCGGCCGCGCGCGAGGAGCTCGTCCGTCGCTACCTCCCCTTCGCCAAGAACCTGGCCCTGCGCTACCGCGGCGCCAGCGAGTCCTTCGACGACCTGCTCCAGGTCGCCAACCTCGGCCTGGTCAACGCGGTCGACCGCTTCGACCCGGCCCGCGGCACGCCCTTCGCGGCCTTCGCCTCCCCCACCATCCTCGGCGAACTGAAGCGCCACTTCCGCGACCGCGTCTGGACGGTGCGGGTGCCGCGCGGGCTCCACGACCGGATGGCCGAGGTCGAGAAGGCGACGACCCAGCTGACCGTCGAGCTGCAGCGATCGCCCTCGGTCGGCGAGATCGCGGCGAAGCTGGAGCTCGAACCGGCCGAGGTGCTCGAGGTGCTGGAGGCGAACCACAACCGCCGACCGCTCTCGCTGGACCGACCGGTCGGCGGCGACGAGGACGAATTGCCCGCCTCGGAGTGGGTCGGCGACGAGGACGAAGGCTACGAGCTGATCGACGACAAACTGGCGCTCGAGGGGGTGCTGCCACGGCTCGACGACCGCGAGCGCCTGATCCTCCGACTGCGCTTCGTCGAGGACATGACGCAGTCGCAGATCGCCGACCGGATCGGCCACTCGCAGATGCACGTCTCGCGCATCCTGCGGCGCACCCTCGAGCGGATCCGCGAACAGGTCGCCGAACAGGAAGACGAGGCGCGCGGCTAGGAGGCCGCGGCGTCGATGCCGACGACGAGGTAGTCGCCCTCGCCGTCGCTCTCGGTTCGCACCTCGTCGGCCAGCGTTTCCAGCGAGCCGCCGACGTCGGGGAGCGAGAGGCTCGCGCGCAGGCTCTCGGCGGCGCCGCTGCGCATCGGCCCGACCTTCAGCTCGACCCCCTCGTCGCGGTCGGCGATGCTCAGCAGGACGGGGCCGCCCTCGAAGCCGCGCGGCGCTGCCGCCGAGATCGCGTCGGCGAGCAGCATCGCGTCGGAGATCCGGTCGACGGTGATCTCGTGGCGCGCGGCCAGCGCGGTCAGCGCCCGGCTGAGGACCGGCCCGAGGAACGCGGGCGTCCCGACCCGCAGCTCGGTCTCGTCCGGCACCGGCGGGCCCTCCGCCGGCTCGGCCCGGCCGTCCTCGGGGAGCGGCCGCGAGTGCAACGGCAGGTGCATGCGGATCTCGGTTCCGCGCTCCACCCCGCCGCGGATCTCGAAGCTCGAGGAGAGGGCGGCGATCAGCGCCAGGCCGATCCGCAGGCTGGGGCGGTCGACGCCGGGGCGCGGGCTGATGCCGCGGCCGAAGTCCCGCACGGAGACGGTCAGGCCGCCTCCGTCGGGCACCGCTTCGACTTCGAGCAGGCCGACCTCGCCCTCCGGGTAGGCGTGGACGACGACGTTCATGCAGGCCTCGGTGACGACCGTCTTCAGATCGGCGGTCGCCGCCTCGTCCATACCGATCTCCTCGGCCAGGCCGGCGATCGCGTGACGCACGACCGCGACGTTCTCGGCCCGCGCGGGGAGCGACATCTGCAGCCCTGATGGATCGACGTTGGTCGTGCTCAAGTTTTTCTGGTCCCCGGCTAAGCGGCGCGGGTACGCCCGGACGTGGCGAAAAACCTACCGGCCCCGCGTTGGCCCTGATACCCCGACCCACCGACGGCAAACGATCGCAGCGCGCCGCCGCCGCGCTGCGCTAGCATCGCGCTCAGTGGGTCCCGCGCCGTTTCAAGCATCCGCCTCCGAGCTCGAGGGCGGCGTCCGACTTCTCGAGGTCCATGGCGAGCTCGACCTGTCCACCGCGACACAGCTGGAAGGTCCGCTCGACGAGGCGATCGAGTCCGACGACGCTTCCGTCCTGATCGACCTCGCCGACTGCCAGTTCATCGATTCGACCGGCATCGCGCTGATCGTCCGTGCCTGGCAGCGGGTCGACTCCTCGGCCGGCAACGGTGGCAAAGGCGGGCTCGTGCTCTGCTGTCAGAACGAGCAGGTGCGCCGCGTCCTCGAGGTCACCGGCCTCGAGCATTCGCTGCGGGTCTTCCCCACGCGAGACGAGGCGGTCGCCGCGCTGCGCGGGTGAGGCTCGTCACGCGAACGCGCCTTCGACGATTGGCGCGCCGGCGACCGGGTAGCCGCCTCTGATGCCCGCTCCGAGACGTCGGCAACAGGGCAGACGCCCCAAACTGCCGCGCGAGCTGTTCGAGACCCGCACCCACGCCTGGCAATCGCTCGGGCTGGGCGAGGAGATCGAGGCGCGCGGGGTCTCCAAGCGCTCGCTGGTCGGGTTGTTCGTCGCGATCCTGGCGCTGATCGCGACGCTGATCGTCTACTCGCACCGCCGCCAGATCGCCCCCGGCTATGGCGAATGGTTCCGGGTCGGCACGGTGATCGTGCTGATCATCGTCGGCTCGGCGGCGATCCACTGGCTGCTGCGCGCGATCCAGCCGCGGCTCTACCGCCGGCTCGACCCGGCGACGGCGGGGACCACCGGCTTCGTCTTCCGCCTGCTGGCGACGCTGGCGGTGGTCGTCGCGGCGCTGCGGATCGCCGGGGTGAACGCCTCCACGCTCGCGGTCGGCGGCGCCTTCACCGCGGTCCTGATCGGCCTCGCCGCCCAGCAGGCGCTCGGCGCGATCTTCGCCGGCATCGTCCTGCAGAGCACCCGCCCCTTCCGGGTCGGCGAACGCGTGCGGTTCGTCGGCGGCGCCCTGGCCGGATCGCTGGAGGGCACCGTGACCTCGCTCGGTCTCTTCTACACCACCCTCAGCCAGGGAGCCGACCGCCTGCAGATCCCCAACAACGTGCTGCTGAACGTCGCGGTGGTGCCGCTGCGCGAGCCGGAGAAAGTCGACGTCAAGGTCCGCTTCCCCCGCCATGCCAGCCCGCGCGAGATCGAGGCGCAACTGCTGCGCACGATCACCGTGCCGACCCGCTACCGGCCCGAAGTGAAGCTCGAGGAAATCGAGCCCGACAGCGTCGTCCTGCGGATCGAGGCGACGCCGCTGCGCACCGAGGACGGCTCCCAACTCGCCGAGGAGGTGCTCGAGGCCCTGCGCCGCCACGACACCGCCGAACACGAGGCAGCGGGCGCGACGCCGCTGCCGGATTAGAGGCAGGCCGGGGGTCGGGGTGGGTTCGGGGCGGGTGGGCGGCCGGGGTGGGGCGTGGGAGTCCGGCGGCGACTCGGGGCCGCGGCGGCCGTCCGAGAGGCGTCCCGGGCGTCTCGGGGCGGCCCTGGCAGGTTGGGACCGCCACGAGCCGCCCGGGACGTGGGGGTTCCGTGGGGAAGGGGGCACAGGGACGGGAGGAGGGGCGGACTTCCGTGGCCCTTCTGCCCGGAACGTCAGGGTCCACATCGGACGGAGGGACGTCCGTGCACTTGGGCCGCCCATAGGGGGCACAAGTGCACGCACGTCGTGGCGGTGATGTGGAAGTGGGACGAGACCGTGACGTCCCATGGGTCTTCGTCACGGAAACCTTCGCCGACGACCGGAGGGCTGAACGAAGGCGGTGGCGGCAGCGGGATCGCGATCGACATGGAGATCGCCAATGAAGCAGGCTTCATCGCCCACCTCATCCTCTAGCTGATTAGTTCCACGCCTGGGCGTCGCGCTTGCGCTCGCGTGCGGCGGGGTGGTCGTCCGAGGTGGGTCGCGGGGCTGGCCGACTTGCGGCCGCGGCGGCTGTCCGAGTTGCGTCCCGGGCGGAAGTGCGGGCTTCCGTGACGGTTCCGCCCGGAACATCACGGGTTCACATCAGGCGGAGGGACGTCCGTGCACTTGT
>DASZUH010000007.1:0-7690 GCA_035547715.1 Solirubrobacterales bacterium | reverse complement strand
TGTAGCCGTATATGGCTACAAGCGACGAACGCACCGGGGCGATGCATGAGGAAGTGAGAAGGGACCGTGACGTTCCATGGGTCTTCGTGACGGGACCTGCGCCTTCGTGACCGATCATGCGCTTCTTCCCCACGGCACCCTCGCGTCCACCCGGCACACGGCACGAACCCTTGCACCTCTCCCCACGGACCCGGCCGTCCCGGCCACGGCCACAACCTGCCAGGGCCGTGGACGGGACGGCCGGGCGCACCTCGGACGGCCGCCGGCCCCGAGCCGGCCGCCCGCCCCGGGCGCCGGCTTGAAAGCGCCGCCATCCGTGGAATCAACCCCCCAGCCCCGCTCCGGGCAGCGCATCGTCTGCCTCCCACGGGGGTTAAAGTCCCCTGCTAAGTAGCCCTTTCGTGAGAGGAGCAGTACGCATGCCGAGGAGTTCTCGGGTCAGCCTCGCGCTCGGCGCGATCGCCGTCGCCCTGATCGCGCTCGTTGCCGTCGCCGGAGCGGCCGAAGTCGAAAAGACGACCGTGACGCTGGGGCAGACCGCGGCGACGCCGGATCCGTCCTGCCCCGACCAGCCCTGTCAGGCGGTCGGCAGCGTGACCGGCTTCCAGGTGTCGAACGGTCAGACCCAGAACCCGTTCCTGGTCCAGACCGACGGCACGATCAAGTCGTGGACCCTGACCCTCGCCCAGCCGACCAACAGCCAGCGCACCTTCTTCAACGGGTTCTTCGGCACGCCGCCCGAGGCGCGGCTGGCGATCCTCCGCCGCATCCCCGGCACCAACCCGCCGCGTTACAACCTGCGCCGCCAGGGCGCGGTCAAGGTCCTCAGCCCGTATCTGGGCCAGACGGTGAAATTCGGCTCCTCGCTGAAGGTCGAAAAGGGCGACATCATCGGCATCACCGTGCCGACCTGGGCGCCGTTCTTCGCCCAGGGCCTCGCCGCCAAGAACGTCTGGCGGGCGAGCCGCGAGGCGGGCGCCTGCACCAACTCGACCGACATCCGCCAAGGGCAGCCGCAAGAAGTCCCGGGCAGGCGCGCCACCTACGGCTGCAAATACACCACAGCCCGCCTGCTCTACACGGCGACGCTGGTCGAGGAAGGTTGACCCGCCCCTGAACGACGAAGGGCCCGACGCCTTCGCGCCGGGCCCTTGTCCGCTGGTGCCGAGAGCCTTGTCTAGGCGGCCGCGGGGAGGACCCGGGGCGTCGCCTGTTCCTGCGGGAGCGCCGCCGCGCTCGCGATCAGGGACTGGAACTCGTTGAGAGCCAGGTGGCCGACCGCCTCGAGGATCTCCTCGTCGGTCCAGCCGATCTCACGCGCCTCCTCGTGGAGGTGGAGCGGCGGCGGGCCGTCCGCGGCGAGCGCCTCCTTGAGGTAGAGGAGCAGCGCCGCCTCCTTCGGGTCGGCGGAGGTGAAGGAGCGGGCGCGGGAGACCTCGTCGAGGCCGAGCCCGGCGCGGCGCGCCGACTTGGCGTGCTGGGCGATGCTGTAGCTGTCCTCGCGATACTCCGCGACGGCGAGGGCGATCCGCTCGCGGGTCGCCTGGGGGAGAACGCCGCCACGCAGCTCGGAACGCATGCGGGTGTAGGCCCGGAGGACGGCAGGAGCGCCGGCGAGGACGCCGACGAACTTGGTGACCGCGCCACCGGCCGCCTGGATGGACTTGATGAGCGGCGCGCTCTCGTCCGGAGCGGTCAACTCGTCGTGGATCTGGAATCTGCTTACTGCCGTTTTTACCGTCAACTTGCTTCTCGTCTCTGGCCTGCTCGGCCGGATGGGGGTCCTGGTGAGGAAATCCGCTTTACAGAGCCTTTACGTGGCCTTTACTTTACTTTGAGCCGCTTACTTACGTGGAGTAAGTTATACCGAGATTTCGGAGCGCTTTCAACCCGGTCGAAACGCGCCTTGACTACCCGATATACGGCGCTTTGCACCTGCGAGGTTCATCGCCGTTCCCCCTGGGCCGGTCATTCGCCTATCGTTGCCCGCTTACCGCGCCCAGAGCCAAGGAGGCAAGTTCACGAATGGCAGACCGACCGCAGACCGCCGAGGATGTCATCCAGCTGTGCAAGGAGCACGACGTCCGCTTCGTCCGGCTCTGGTTCACCGACGTGCTCGGGCAGCTGAAGAGCTTCTCCGTCAACTCGTCGGAGCTCGACGACGCCTTCGACGGCGGGATGGGCTTCGACGGTTCCTCGATCACCGGCTTCAACCCGATCGAGGAGTCCGACATGCTGGCGGTGCCGGACCCCACCACCTTCGACCTGCTGCCCTGGCGCCCCGAGCAGGAGGACGCGGTCGCGCGCATGTTCTGTGACATCCGGGTGCCCGGCGGCGGCCCCTACGAGGGCGACCCGCGCTGGATCATGCGCCGCGCCCTCAAGCGCGCCGAGGAGCTCGGCTTCGACGCCTACAACATCGGCCCGGAGCTCGAGTACTTCTACTTCAGATCGGCGAAACCGGAGAACGGCGTGCCCGAGGTCCTCGACGAGGGCGGTTACTTCGACCTGACGACGCTCGACGCCGGCTCCGACCTCCGTCGCGAGACCGTCCTCGCCCTGGAGAAGATGGGCATCCACGTCGAGTACACCCACCACGAGGTCGGCCCGTCCCAGCACGAGGTCGACATGCGCTACAAGAACGCGCTCGAGATGGCCGACGACTGCATGACCTACCGCATCGTGGTCAAGGAGTACGCGCTCAAATACGGCTACCACGCGACCTTCATGCCGAAGCCGCTCTTCGGCGAGAACGGCTCCGGGATGCACGTGCACCAGAGCCTCTCCAAAGAAGGCCGCAACGCCTTCTACGACGAAGACGATCCCTACTTCCTCTCGCCGGTGGCGAAGTCGTTCATCGCCGGCCAGCTGAAGCACGCGCGCGAGATCTCGCCGCTCTTCGCCCAGTGGGTCAACTCCTACAAGCGGCTCGTGCCGGGCTTCGAGGCGCCGGTCTACCTCGCCTGGTCGCGCCGCAACCGCTCGGCGCTGATCCGCGTGCCGCTCTACCACCCCGGCAAGGAGGCGGCGACCCGCGCCGAGCTCCGCTGCCCCGACCCGGCCGCCAACCCCTACCTCTGCTTCGCCGGGATGCTGCAGGCGGGTCTCGAAGGCGTGGAGAAGGGCTACGAGTTGCCGGAGCCGATGGAGCAGAACCTGTACCACCTCTCGGCGGAGGAGCTCGCCCACCAGGGGATCGAGCAGCTGCCGTCGACGCTCGGCGAGGCGATCGAGGTCGCCGCCGACTCGGAGCTGGTGCTGCGCACGCTCGGCGAGCACACCTTCCGTCGCTTCGTCGAGATCAAGCGGCAGGAATGGGACGACTACCGGGTCCAGGTCACGCCGTACGAGATCGAAAACTTCCTGCCGATCCTCTGATGCCACAGCTGCACGTACTGCGCGTCTTCTGTGACGCCGAGTGGAGCTTCGGCAACCCGCTCGGGGTGTTCCTCGAGGGCGGCGAGGTCCCGGAGGAGCGGCGGCCCGCGGTCGCCAAGGAGCTCGGCTTCTCGGAGACGGTCTTCGTCGACGACGCCGCGACGGGGCGGATGCGCATCTTCACGCCGGGGCTGGAACTCGGCTTCGCCGGGCATCCGACGGTCGGCACCGCCTGGCTGCTGGCCAAGGAGGTGGCGCCGGTGAGCGTCCTGCGCCCGCCCGCGGGCGAGGTCGCGGTGCGGACCGAGGGCGGGCTGACCTTCGTCGCGGCTCGCCCCGAGTGGGGCCCGCCCTGGAAGCTGTTCCAGCTCGAGGACGCGTTGGCGGTCGAAGAGGCGGACGGGCCGCCCGATGGAGGCGACGATGGCTATATCTGGGCCTGGATCGACGAGGGCGAGGGCACGGTCCGCTCGCGCTGCTTCTCGCACAGCGACGAAATCGGCGAGGACGAGGCGACCGGGTCGGCGGCGATCTGCCTCGCGGTCGAGGTCGACCGTGACATCGAGATCCGCCAGGGCCGCGGCTCCCGGCTCGACGCCCGTTCGCTGGGCGGCGGCAGGGCCGAGGTCGGCGGTCGCGTCGTCCTAGACCAGGTCCGCAAGTTCTCGCTCTAGCGCCGCCGGGTCGGTCACCGGCAGGTTGCAGGCGAAGCCCTCGCAGACGTAGGCGGCGGCCTCGCCGCCGATTTCGGTGCGGGCGTCGAGGAGCGGCGGTTCGACCGCGCCCGCCGGCCCCGCGGCGACGACGACGTTGGGGCGGAACTCGGCTCGCACGACCGCCTCGAGGGCGCCGCGGTCGCGGCCCACCAGCGCCACCTCGCGCTTTGAGGCGAGATGGAAGTCGAGCGCCCGCAGGAGGTGCGCGAAGGAATCGGGGTGGCTGACCATCGGCTCGCCGAAGAGGGCGAAGACGCCGACCGCGCGCTCGGCGAACCTCGCTTCGCCGGAGAGCGTCGCGAGCCGCAGCAGACCGAGCGCGGCACTGCTCTGGCCGGCCGGGATCGGGTGGTCGCCGACCTCCTTGCGCCGCGCGATCAGCTTCTCGTGGTCGGACGCGGTGGTGAAGAAGCCGCCGCGCTCGGCGTCGCCGAAGCGCTCGATCATCGTTTCCGCCAGCGCCCGGGCCGCGGCGAACCAGCGCGGGTCGAAGCCCGCTTCGTAGAGGGTGAGGAGCGCCTCGACCAAGAAGGCGTGGTCCTCGAGGTAAGCGTTCAGGTGGGCGCGGCCGTCCTTGTAGGTGCGCAGGAGGCGCCCGTCCGCGTCGCGCATCGAGGCGAGGACGAACTCGGCGCAGGCGGTGGCGGCGTCGAGGTAGTCGGGACGGCCGAGCACCGCGCCCGCCTCGGCGAGCGCTGCGATCGCCAGCGCGTTCCACGAGCAGAGGCGCTTGTCGTCGAGGCCGGGTCCGATGCGCTCGGCGCGGGCGGCGAGGAGCGCGGCGCGGGCGGCGTCGAGCCCGGCCGGGGCGGGCGCGGCGGCGCCCTCGGCCAGGTGGAGGATGTTCCTGCCCTCGAAGTTGCCCGCCTCGGTGACGCCGTAGTAGGCGAGGATCGCCTCGGGGTCGAGCGGGGCGGGCTCGGCGTCGGGGCCGCGGGCGCCGACCGCCGCGAGGCGCTCCAGCACCGCCCGCATCTCGGCCGGCGTCCAGACGTAGAACTTGCCCTCCTCGCCCTCCGAGTCGGCGTCGTAGGCCGAGTAGAAGCCGCCCTCGGGCCCGCGCATCTCGCGCAGCAGCCAGTCGAGCGTCTCTTCGCAGACGCGCCGGTAGCGCTCGTGCCCGAGGACCTGCCTGCCGTGCAGGTAGGCGCGCGCGAGCAGGGCGTTGTCGTAGAGCATCTTCTCGAAGTGAGGGACGAGCCAGGCCGAGTCGACCGCGTAGCGGGCGAAGCCGCCGCCGATCTGGTCGTAGATGCCGCCCGCGAGCATCGCGTCGAGGGTGCGTTCGACCTGGTCGAGACCCGTCCGCCGCGACATCAGCAGCTCCAGCGAGTCGCTCGGCGGGAACTTCGGCGCCCGGCCGAAGCCGCCGTTGGCCGGGTCGCCGCGGGAGAGGAGCGTCGTCACGGCCGCCGACAGCTGCTCCGAACTCGGGGCCCCACCTGGGGCAATCTTCGACAGCGCCTCGAGTCTCCCCACCATCGCCCCGGCCCGTTCGCGGATCTCCTCGCGTTTACCGCGAAAAGCCTCGAGGACCGCTTCCATCACCATGCGGAAGCTCGGCATGCCGCGCGAGTCGTCGGGCGGGAAGTAGGTGCCGCCGAAGAAAGGGACGCCGTCGGGGTCGAGGAAGACGGTCATCGGCCAGCCGCCCTGACCGGTGAAGCCCTGCACCGCCTCCATGTAGATCGCGTCGACGTCGGGCCGCTCCTCGCGGTCGACCTTGACGCAGACGAAGTTGGCGTTCATGAAGGCCGCCGTGTCGGCGTCCTCGAAGGACTCGCGCTCCATCACGTGGCACCAGTGGCAGGCCGAGTAGCCGACCGAGAGCAGGATCGGCAGATCCTCGGCGCGGGCCCGCCCGAGCGCCTCCTCGCCCCACGGATACCAGTCGACCGGGTTCTCCGCGTGCTGCAGCAGGTAGGGGCTGGTCTCGCCGGCGAGCCGATTTGTCATCGATTCGAGACTAATTCATCATCGGACACAGCAAGTTCGGCTACCTTCGGACGTTGAGTGGATGTGAATAGCAGCGGCAGGCGAGACGCCGCCCTTCAGGCAGTGCTGGCGAAATTGGGGCCGGCGGACCGTCAGGTCGTCCTTGACGCGCTCGAAGCTGCCCAGAAAACCGAGACCGAGCTTCGCTATCTCGCCGATCACGATCCGCTGACGGCGCTGCTGAACCGACGTGCGTTCCGGACGCGGCTGGACACCTACGTGAGCTTCGCCGCCCGCTACGGTGGCCGCGGTGCGGTGATGGTGATCGACGTCGACGGGCTGAAGGCGATCAACGACCGTCTCGGTCACCAGCAGGGCGACAACCTGATCCGCCGCGTGGCCGCGATCCTGCGCGATCGCGTCCGCGCCACCGACATCGTCGCCCGTCTGTCCGGCGACGAGTTCGCCGTGCTGATGCCGCAGTCCGACGTCGAGGGGGCGCTGCAACTCGGCGAAGACCTGCGCCTCCAGGTCGCCGCGGACTTCAGCGGCGAGGACGAGCTGGCCGGGGCGACGATCAGCGTCGGGATCACGATGTTCGGCGCCGAATTCGGCGGCGGCGCCGAGGCGGTGCTGGCGGCGGCCGACGAGGCGATGTACAGGGCCAAGGCGGAGGGGCGCAACCGCATCTCGCTCTTCGAGGCGCCGGTCGAGGCGATCCACTCCGACGCGCGCCGGATGACGACCAGCGCGAAGATCCGCAATGCGCTGACGCAGAATCGCCTCAGTCTGGCGACGCAGCCGATCCACCGGCTCGCCGACGGTGCGGTCGAGCGCTTCGAGCTGCTGCTGCGGATGCGCGGCGAGGCGGGGGAACTGCTGCCCGCCTCGAGCTTCATCGGCGTGGCCGAGCGCTCGGGGATGATCCAGGAGCTCGACCGCTGGGTGGTGGGGCAGGCGCTCGACCTGCTCGGCGAGCGCGAGCGACTCGGCCATCCCGTATCGCTTCACGTCAACATCTCGGGCGCCTCGCTGACCGACATCTCGGTGCTCGAGTACATCGAGCGGCGCCTCGACGAAGGCGACGCCGACCCCTCGCGCTGCACCTTCGAGATCACCCAGACGGCGCGGGTCGAGGATCTGGAGACGGCGGCCGGCTTCGCCGACCGGCTGACCGAATTCGGCTGCGAACTGGCGATCGACGACTACGGCGCCGGCTTCGGCCCCTTCGAGTACCTGAAGCGCTTCCCCTTCGACGTGATCAAGATCGACGGCGCCTTCGTCCGCGATCTGCCCGAAAGCGACGCCGACCAACTCACCGTGCAGGCGATCGTCGGCATCGCCCGCGGCCTCGGCAAGCGGACGATCGCCGAGTTCGTCGAGAACGAGGACACCGCCCAGTTGCTGCGCGCCTACGGCGTCGACATGGCCCAGGGGTATTACCTCGGCCCGCCGGTGGGCGTCGAGGAAGGGCTGTTCGAAACGACCTAGGTGGGTCGGGGTTGGGGTTCGGGGGCGTTGCGGCCGTCCGAGGTGCGTCCCGGGCGTCTCGTGGCGGCCCTGCAGGTTGCCCGCTTGCCACGAGACGCCCGGGACGTGAGGGGTTCGGCGGGAAGGGAGCACAGGGACGGGAGGAATTGCGGGCTTCCGTCACGGTTCGG
>DASZUH010000006.1:0-10969 GCA_035547715.1 Solirubrobacterales bacterium | reverse complement strand
CGGCGATCAGCTTCAGCTCGTGGAGGCACTCGAAGTAGGCGAGGCGCGGGTCGTAGCCGGCCTCGACCAGGGTCTCGAAGCCCGCCTTGACGAGCTCCGAGGCGCCGCCGCAGAGGACCGCCTGCTCGCCGAAGAGGTCGGACTCGCACTCTTCCTTGAAGGTCGTCTCGATCACCGCGGCGCGACCGCCGCCGATCCCGGACGCGTAGGCGAGCACCACGTCGTGCGCGGTGCCCGAGGCGTCCTGGTGGACCGACATCAGGCACGGCACGCCGTTGCCTTCCTCGTACTGGCGGCGGACCAGGTGGCCCGGGCCCTTCGGCGCGACCATGCCGACGTCGACGCCCGCGGGCGGCTCGATCTCACCGAAGTGGATGGCGAAGCCGTGGGCGAAGAGCAGCAGGTTGCCCGGCTCGATCCCGGCGCTGATCTGCTCGCGCCAGAGCTCGCCCTGCTTCTCGTCGGGGAGCAGGATCATCACCACGTCGCCCTTCGCGGCGGCGGCGGCGATGTCGAGGACCTCGAGCCCGGCCTCTTCGGCCTTGGCGCGACTGGAGGAATCGGGACGCAGCCCGACGATGACCGAAACGCCGGAGTCCTTGAGGTTGAGCGCGTGGGCGTGGCCCTGGGAGCCGTAGCCGAGGATCGCGACCGTCTTGCCCGAGAGCTGGGAGAGGTCGGCGTCTTTGTCGTAGAAGATGTCGTCGGTTCGCATGGCGGGCAGGCTAGCGGAGCGCGCTCGCGGTCAGCGGAGCGCGTCGCCCATCAGCGGAGCGCGCGGCGCATCAACTTGCCCGAGGGCGTGCGCGGCAGGGCGGCCGCGAGCTCCACCCGCTTCGGCACCTTGTAGCCGGCCAGGGTCGCGGCGCAGTGGTGGCGGAGCTCGTCCGGGGTGACCTCGGCGTCCGGGGCGAGGACGACGACCGCGGTCACCGCCTGCTGCCACTCGGGGTCCTCGCGGCCGACGACGGCGGCCTCGACCACCGCCGGATGGGTGAGCAGCGTCGCCTCGACCTCCGAGGGGATCACGTTCTCGCCCCCGGTGACGATCATGTCGTCGATCCGGTCGAGCACGTAGAGGAAGCCCTCATCGTCGATCCGCCCGAGGTCCCCGGTGTGGAGCCAGCCCGACTCGTCGGCGCGGCCGGGGGCGACGGTCGGCCCCTGGACGAGGATCTCGCCGTCGCGGATGCGGATGTGGTTGAAGAGGAGCGGGCGGCCGGCGGAGCCGAGCTTGCGCTCGGCGTCCTCGGGGGCGAGGGTCGCCACCTGCGAGCAGGTCTCGGTGAGGCCGTAGGTCTGGACGACCCTGGCGCCGCGCCCGAGCGCCTCGGCCAGCACCGGCTCCGGCACCGGCCCGCCGCCGACGAGGATCGCGCGCGGGCCGGAGAGCTCGGCCCCCGCCGCCAGCAGCCGCTGCAGCTGGGTGGTCACCAGGGAGACGACGCTGATCGGTTCGTCGCGCAGGGCGGCGGCGACGCGCTCGGTGTCGAAGCCGTCGTGGACGACCGCGGTCGTGCCGTAGATCGCCGAGCGCATGACGATGCTGAGCCCGGCGATGTGGGCGAGCGGCAGGCAGCAGAGCCAGCGGTCCGACGGGTCGACGCCGATGTTGAAGGCGCCGCCGACCGCGCTCCAGAGGAAGTTGCCGTAGGTGAGGCCGATCGGCTTCGGCGCCCCGGTCGAGCCGGAGCTGAGCACGTAGGCGCAGATGTCGTCGGTGTCGTGCTCGCCGAGCATCGGCAGGTCGGCCTCGGTGGTGGTCAGGAGGCCCGGGTCGTCGAGGTCGATCATCGGCTCGACCACCTCGACGATGCGGGCGTGCTCGGCGTCGGTCAGGCGCGGGCTCAGCGGCAGCAGCGCGGCGCCGACCTTCATCGACGCGTGGGCGAGCACGACCTGCTCGCGGCGCGGGTGCATGGTCAGCGCCGCGGTCGAGCCGCGGCGCACGCCCGCGGCGGCGAGCCGGCGCGCCACCCAGGTCGCCTCGGCGTCGAGCTCGGCGTAGGTCACCTCCGCCCCGTCGGCGATCAGGGCGGTCCGCTCCGGGCAACTCTGGGCCCGTTGAGCGAGCCAGTCGTCGATTCTCATATCGTCTCCATCATGCACAACCGTGACCGGGAGGCCCGGTGATCTGGGTCCAGGCGGCGCGGCCGCGAACCTTGCCGGCGGCGATCGCGCCGGTTCTGGTGGGGACGGCCGCCGCCTGGCAGTACGCGGGGCACCTACCCCGCTGGCTCGCCTTCGTGGCGGCGCTGATCGGCTCGATCTTCATCCAGATCGGGACCAACCTCGCCAACGACTATTCCGACGCGCGGCGCGGCGCCGACACCGCCGACCGGCTCGGTCCGGTGCGGGTCACCTCGACCGGGCTGATCACGCCGCGGCGCGTCCTCCATGCGACCTGGGTGGCGTTCGGGGTCGCGATCGCCTGCGGGATCTACCTGGCGATCGTCGCGGGCTGGATCATCCTCGTCGTCGGCGTCGCCTCGATCGCCGCGGGCGTCCTCTACACCGGCGGGCCCCGCCCGTACGGCTACGCCGGGCTGGGCGAGGTCTTCGTCTTCCTCTTCTTCGGCCTCGTCGCCGTCAACGGCTCCTTCTACGTGCAGACCGAAGAACTGGCGGCGTTGCCCCTGGGGCTGTCGATCGCGGTCGGCTTCCTCTCCACCGCGATCCTCGTCGTCAACAACGTGCGGGACATCGAGACCGACCGGCGGGCGGGCAAGAACACCTCGGCGGTGCGGATGGGCCGCGCCAACGCGGTCAACATGTACCGGATCCTGGTCGTCGCCGCCTTCGTGATCCTGCCCTTCACGATCTGGGCGGGCGAATGCCAGTGGTGGCCGCTGCTCGGCCTCGGCGCGGCGCCGCTGGCGATCAAACCGCTGCGGGCGATGGAAACGCGCACCGACGGCCCGGCGCTGAACAAAGCCCTCGCCGCGACCGGTGGCCTGCTTGCCGTCTACAGCCTGCTGGTGACGATCGGGCTGCTGATCTCGGCGTAGGCACGGGTGAGCGGTGAAGTTCTCGAGCGTCGAAGTCATCCCCTACGCGCTCCCGTTCAGGGAGCCCTACGTGACGGCGCGCGGGCGCCTGGCCCGACGCGAGATGGTGCTGCTGCGGATCAGGGACGAGGACGGCTTCGAGGGGCTGGGGGAAGCGGTGCCGCTCTCGCTCAGAGGTGGGGTGACGATCGAGACCGTTGTCCGTGAACTCGAATCTGTCGAGCTCCCAAACCACGACGGCCTTTCGCTGCCGGCCCGCTGCGCGGTGACGACGGCGCTCCTCGACCACGAGAAGAAGCGGGGCGCGACCACGTCGGAGCGGCACGCCGTGCGCTGCAACGCGACGCTCGTCACGGGCGCGCCCCGAGATGTCGCCACCGAAGCGGAACGATGGGCTGCCGACGGGTTCGGCACGTTCAAGCTGAAGGTCGGCGCCGGCGAGGACGTGGCGCAGGTGCGGGCCGTGCGCGCGGCGCTCGGCGACGAGGCGAAGATCCGCCTCGACGCGAACGCGTCGTGGTCGCTCGAGGAGGCGACCGAGATCCTCGGTGCGGTAGAGCCGCTTGGGATCGAGCTGGTCGAGCAGCCGGTGGAGACGATCGAGGAAGCCGCGGAGCTGGCGCGGCGGGTCTCGATCCCGCTGGCCGGCGATGAGAGCATCGTCACGATCGAGGACGCCGCTCGCGCTGTCGCCGCACGCGCTTTTTCTGTGACCGGGGTGAAGATCTCCAAGGTCGGCGGGATCGGGCCGGGGCTGCGGATCAACTCGGTCCTCCCCGCCTACGTCGCCAGTGCGCTCGACGGCCCGGTCGGGATCGCCGCGGGACGCCGGCTGGCGCAGGAGGTCGACGCGACCCACGCTCCCGAGCGGCGGCTCGCCCACGGCCTCGCCACCCAGCGCCTCTTCGCCTCCACCATCGCCGCCGCGGAGTGCCGGCTCGAGGGCGACCTCCTGCACGCCGCCCCGGGCCCGGGCCTCGGCGTCGTGATCGACGAGGATTCGTTGCGGCACCACCGACTTTGACGCTGCCGTGGAGCCTTGGTGGCGCATATAGCTACGTTCTCTCCACAGCATGGATTTGACCAATCACAACACCGCGCTCGCCTCGGCCTTCGTCGAGGAGCTGGCGCGCGGCGGGCTGCGGCGGGCGGTCGTCTCCCCGGGGTCGCGGTCGACTCCGCTCGCGGTGGCGCTGTGGCGCGAGCCCGGGATCGAGGTGACGGTGATCCTCGACGAGCGCTCGGCGGGGTTCTTCGCGCTGGGCGCGGCACAGGCGAGCGGCGAGCCGGTGGCGCTGCTCTGCACCTCGGGGACGGCGCTCGCCAACTACCACCCCGCCGTCGCCGAGGCCGACCTCGCGGGCATCCCGCTCGTGGTGCTGAGTGCCGACCGCCCGCCGGAGCTGCGCGGGATCGGCGCGGGCCAGGTGATCGACCAGATCAAGACCTTCGGTGACGCGGTCCGCTGGTTCTGCGAAGTCGGCACCCACGAGGCCGACGACGGTGGGCTCCTGCACCTGCGCTCGGTCGCCTGCCGGGCGCTGGCGCGGGCGCGCGGCGAGATCCGGCCCGGTCCCGTCCACCTCAACTTCCCCCTGCGCGAGCCGCTGGCGCCGATCCCGGTCGAGGGCGCGGTCACGGCGACCGACCCGCTGGCGCTGCACGGCCGCGACGGCCAGCCGCTGACCGCGGTCACCCGGGTCGACCTCGAGCCGACCGCGTTCGTCCTCGACGAGGTGGCCGGCCACATCGGCGACGCGATCGCGGGCGTGATCATCGCCGGCCGCCAGACCGACCCCGAGCTGCGCGAGCCGCTCGCCCACCTCGCCCGCGCCTCCGGCTTCCCGATCCTCGCCGAGCCGACCTCCCAGATGCGGCTCGGGCCGCACGACAAGTCCTGCGTCGTCAGCACCTACGACACCCTGCTGCGGGACGGGCACTTCGCCAAGGCCGTGGTGCCGGAGCTGGTGCTGCGGTTCGGCGAGATGCCGACGAGCAAGCCGTTGCGGGAATGGCTGGCGGCGAGCGGGGCCGATCAGATCGTCGTCGATCCGACCGGGGGGTGGAACGAGCCGACGAATCGGGCGGCGGTGATCCTGCGGGCGGATCCGACGGAGTGCGCGAGCGGTTGGGCCACGCGACTTGAAGGGCGGGCCGAGGGCGGGGCGTGGCTGCGGGCCGAGGCCGCCGCCCGGGACGCGATCGCGGAGGCCCTGGCCGGGGAGACGGAGATCACGGAGCCGGCGCTGCACGCCGCCCTGGGACGTGCGTACAGGGACGGGGAGTTGGTCTACACGGCCTCCTCGATGCCGATCCGGGACCAGGAGACGTTCCTGGCGCCCGGGGACGCCGACGTGCTGATGCTCTGCAATCGCGGGGCGAACGGGATCGATGGGCTCATCTCCTCCGCGATCGGTGCCGCGCACGCGAGCGGGCGGCCGACCACGATCGTCACCGGGGAGCTCGGGTTCCTCCACGATCTCGGCGGGCTCGCCGCGCTGCGTGACCTCCCCGCCCCGGTCCGGATCGTCGTCATCGACAACGGCGGCGGCGGCATCTTCCACTTCCTGCCGCAGAACTCGGTGCTGGGCGCCGAGGAGTTCGAGCCGCTGTTCGGGACGCCGCGGGCCGTCTCGGTCGAGCGGGCCGCGGCGCTTTTCGACCTCCCCCACACCCGCCTCGGGTCCCTCGACGACCTCCCCGCCGCCCTTGCCGCCGGCACCGGCCTGATCGAGGTCCGCACCGACCGCCGGACCAACGTCGCCGTCCACCGCCGCGTCACCGACCGCGTCCTCGCGGCCGTGGCGGGCCTGCGCCAGTGACCCGTCGACGGCGAGATCGCCAGTCGTCGGGGCGCCGGTGAACTTCTCGAGGTCACGGTCAATCGGCGAGGAGCGGGAGCATCGCCTGGAGCTTGACCTCGGTCTCGGCCAGCTCGGCCTCGGGGTCGGAGCCGGCGACGACGCCGACGCCGGCGAAGAGATGGGCCTCGCGGTCGCGCAGGAGGGCGCTGCGGAGGGCGACGCAGAATTCGCCGTCCTCGGTCGCGTCCATCCAGCCGACCGGGGCGGCGTACCAGCCGCGGTCCAGCGCCTCCAGCTCGGCGAGGACCGGCGCGGCGGACGGCCACGGCTCGCCGCCGACCGCCGGGGTCGGGTGGAGGATGCGGGCGATCTCGATCGCCGGGCGCGGCTCCGCCAGCTGGGCGATCACCGGCGTCGCCAGGTGCTGGATGTTGGCGACCTTGACGATCGTCGGCTCCGGCGCCGTCTCGACCCAGACCGCGTGGGGGCGCAGCCGGCGGACGATCCGCTCGGCCACGATCCGGTGCTCACGGCGGTCCTTCTCGGAGCGCAGCAGGCGCTCGCCGAGGTGGTCGTCGACCGCCGGGTCGGAGCTGCGCCGGGTCGAGCCGGCCAGGGCGACGGTGGAGACGCCGGCGCCGGAGCGGCGCACGAGGAGCTCCGGGCTCGCCCCGATGAAGGCCGCCTCGGGCGTGCCGACGCAGAAGCAGAAGCAGGCCGGGAACTGCTCGCGCATCGCGCCGAAGATCGGCGCCGGGTCATGGGCGGCGCCGGCCTCGACGATCACCTCGCGGGCCAGCACGACCTTCTCCATCTCCCCCGCGCGGATCCGCCCTGTGGCCTTCTCGACCGCGTCTTCGAAGGCGCGCGGCGGCCGGGCGCTGCGGATCGTCGGCCGCGCGGTCGGGTGCGGGTCGAGCAGCGGCAGCGCCAAGTCAGCGGCGCGCAGGCCCGCCAGCCGCCCCACCAGCTCGCCCGCCCGGCGCCCGGCGTCGTCCCCGGGGCCGACGATCGCGTTGACGGTGAGGAACCGCTCCTCCCCGCTCCGCATCACCGCGACCTCGGGCAGGAAGAGCGAGCCCGGGTCGAAGGAGCTCCAGGTCACCGAGCCGCCGCCCTCGTGGTCGAAGGCGAAGCCGCCGAGCCAGACCGGCCCGGCCCCGGCGGGCAGCCCGCGCGGCGCCTCGACGACGGCGTCGCGCCCGGCCTCGCCGATCTCCCGCGCCACCTCGGCGAAGCGCTCCGGCCCGCGCCCGGACGCCTCGCGCGCCACCCCCATCCCGGCCAGCGCGAAGCCGCGGTCCGGTTGCTCCCAGCAGAACCAGCGGTCGCTCGCCAGGCGGGCGGCGAAGATCGCGGCGCAGGGGTCGGCGACGTCGGTCGCGGCGGTGACGCTGACCAGCGTCCGCCGTCCCCGCCCTATGCCGCGCTCGAGAGCCCCGAGGAGGGACTCAGTCGTGACCACGGGCGATGGCGATCTCGCCGGTGCGGACCATTTCGACCAGCCCGTGGGGGCGGACCATCCGCTCGAACGCCTCGATTTTGTCGGCCGAGCCGGTGACCTCGATGGTCATCGTGCGGCGCGCGACGTCGACGATTTTGGCGCGGAAGATCTCGGCGAACTGGATGATCTCGGCCCGGTTCTCGACCGCGGCGGAGACCTTGAACAGGGCCATCTCGCGGGCGACCGTGTCCTCCGGCTCCATGTCACGGATTTTCAGCACGTTGACGAGCTTGTGCAGCTGCTTCGTCACCTGGTCGATCGGGTGGACGGCGCCGTCGAGCGTCAGCGTGATCCGCGAGATGCTCGGGTCGTCGGTCGGGCCGACCGAGAGCGTGTCGATGTTGAAGCCGCGGCGGGAGAAGAGCCCGGCGACGCGCGCCAGCACGCCCGGCTTGTTCTCGACCTGGATCGAGAGGACGTGCTTGCGACCGCTCAGCTGCCCGGGGACCCGCAGATCCTCCAGCCGCACCAGATCGGGAGTTCCGGCCTCCATCACGCCCCCTCTCGGTGGCTGCTCGCCAGGCCCGGCGCCTCGACCATGTCGCGGGCCGCGTTGCCCGGCGCGATCATCGGGTAGACGTTCTCCTCCTGGGTGACGCGCACGTCGACCAGGACGGGGCCCTCGGTCTCGATCGCCGCGGTCATCGTCTCCTCGAGGTCGGCCGCGTCCTCGACCCGCAGGCCGGTCGCGCCGAAGGCCTCGGCGAGCTTCACCCAGTCGGGGCTGGTGCCGTTGTCGACCGAGCTGTAGCGGCGGTCCCAGAAGAGCTGCTGCCACTGGCGGACCATGCCCATGTAGCCGTTGTTCATCAGGAAGATCTTGACCGGGATGTTCTCGGTGACCGCGGTCGCGAGCTCCTGAACGTTCATGATCAGGCTGCCGTCGCCGGAGACGCAGGTGACCAGCTCGTCCGGCATCGCGACCTTGGCGCCGAGGGCGGCCGGCAGGCCGAAGCCCATCGTTCCCAGGCCGCCCGAGTTGAGCCAGCGGCGGGGCCGATCGAAGCCGTAGTACTGCGCGGCCCACATCTGGTGCTGGCCGACGTCGGAGGCGACGATCGCTTCGCCGCCGGTCGCCTTCCACAGCGTCTCGATCATGAACTGCGGCTTGATCTCGCCGCCGCTGCCGGGCTCGTAGAACAGCGGGTGGTTCTCCTGCCAGGAACGGATCTGCGTCCACCAGTTCTCCAGCCGCGTCGAGTCGGTCTGCAGCGCCCGGTACTCGCGGGTCAGCTTCGGCAGCACCTGCTTGACGTCGCCGACGATCGGGATGTGGGCGCCGATGTTCTTCGAGATCTCCGCCGGGTCGATGTCGATGTGGATGATTTTCGCGTGCGGCGCGAACTCGTCCAGCTTGCCGGTGATCCGGTCGTCGAAGCGGGCGCCGATCGCGACGATCAGGTCGGCGTTGTCCATCGCCATATTCGCGGTGAAGGTGCCGTGCATGCCGAGCATGCCGAGGAACCGGTCGCTCGAGGCGGGGAAGGCGCCGAGGCCCATCAGCGTCGAGGTGACCGGGAAGCGGTCGGCGGCGGCCAGCTCGCGCAGCTCCTCGGAGGCGTTGCCGAGGACGACGCCGCCGCCGGTGTAGAGGATCGGCCGGCGCGCGTTCGCCAGCGCTTTGGCGGCGATGCGGATCTGTTTGATATTGCCCTCGGTCGAGGGCTTGTAACCGGGCAGTTCGACCGGCTCGGTGCGCGGCTGATAATCGATGTCGGCGCTGAAGAGGTCGGAGGGGACGTCGATCAGCACCGGGCCGGGGCGACCGGTACGGGCGACGTGAAAGGCCTCGTGGACGTACTCGGGGATCTGCCGCGCGTCGGTCACCTGGAAGGAGTGCTTCACGAACGGCAGCGTCGCGCCGAGGATGTCGGCCTCCTGAAAGCCGTCGGTCCCGATCAGGTGGGTTTTCACCTGGCCGGTGATGAAGACGGTCGGCACCGAGTCGAGCATCGCGTCGGCGATCGCCGTGATCAGGTTGGTCGCCCCCGGGCCGGAGGTGGCGAAGGCGACGCCGACTTCCCCGCCCGCCTTGGCGTACCCCTCGGCGGCGTGGCCGGCGGCCTGCTCGTGGCGGGTCTGGACGTGGCGGAACTCGGCGTCCACGACCGCGTCGTACATCGGCAGGTTCGCCCCGCCGGGGATCCCGAAGACGTTCTTCACGCCCTCGGCCTTCAGCGATTTCATCAGTGCGTCGGCGGCTCTCATCGAACCGACGATGCTACCAGCGCGGGCGTGCGCGGCCGGGGTCGACTCAGGCGCGGCTGGCCGCCGGCTTGGCGGGATTCCAGCGGGTGCGCGGATCGATCGCGCCCTCGGCGGCGCGGTCCTTGTGGCGCTCGAGGATCCCGAGGATCGACTCGACCAGCTCCTCGCCCAGCAGCCGCGGCTGGAGCCCGAGCGCGAGCAGGTTCGAGTTGACCGCGTTGTAGTAGTGCTCTTCCTTCTCGACGCGGGGGTTGTCGTAGTGCCGGATCTCGACCTCGTAGCCGAGATGCGCCCCCGCCTCCTTCACCAGTTCGGCCAGCTGCATCACCGAGAACTGCTCAGTGAACTGGTTGAAGACGCGGAAGTCGCCTTCGGCCGCCGGGTTCTTGACGGCGATGCCGACGCAGGCGAGCGTGTCGCGGATGTTGAGGAAGCTGCGCGTCTGGTTGCCTTCGCCGTAGACGGTCAGCGGATGACCGATCACGGCCTGCAGGCAGAAGCGATTCAGCACCGTGCCGAAGAGCTCGTCGTAGTCGAAGCGGGTGATCAGCCGCTCGTCGCCGACCGTCTCGTCGGTCTCGATCCCGTAGACGACGCCCTGGTTCAGGTCGGTCGCGCGCAGGCCCCAGGTGCGGCAGGCGAAGTGGATGTTGGTCGAGTCGTGGACCTTCGAGCAGTGGTACAGCGAGCCCGGCAGCTTCGGATAGGGCAGCCGGTCGTGCCGGCCTTTGTGGTTGATCTCGATGTAGCCCTCCTCGATGTCGATGTTGGGCTGGCCGTACTCGCCCATCGTGCCGAGCTTCACCAGGTGCGCCTCGGGGACGTGATCGCGCATCGCGAAGAGCAGGTTGAGGTTGCCGATCGTGTTCGCGTACTGGGTCTCGACCGCGGTCTGGCGGGAGATCATCGAGTACGGGGCCGAGGCCTGCTGGCCGTAGTGGACGATCGCGTCGGGGAGGAAGTCGGCGACGACGCCCTCGATGAAGTCGCCGTCCTCGATCGCGCCGATGTGGGCGGGGATGCGCACGCCGGAGATCTCCTCCCAGGCGGCGATCCGGGTCTCGAGGTCGGCGATCGGGGTCAGCGAGTTGGAGCCCGCGCCCTCGACCCAGCGCCGGCGGTTGAAGTTGTCGACGACCGCGACCTCGTCGCCTTCCGCCGAGAACCTGAGCGCCGTCGGCCAGCCGAGGTAGCCGTCGCCACCGAGGATGAGGATCCGCATAGACCGGCCAGCTTAGTTGAATCGTCCCGATGCCAAACGGTGCGGTGGCGCGAAATGGCGGCCGATGGGGGATCGCGGCGCTCGTCGCGATAGTCCTCCTGGGCCTCGGCCTGCGGGTCGGCGAAGCCTGGGACGGCCGCGCCCCGGTCTACGACGCGGCCGCCTACGCGGCGATCGCGCGCAACCTCGACGAAGGCCACGGCTTCACCGTCGGCGCCGGCGC
>DASZUH010000005.1:0-2371 GCA_035547715.1 Solirubrobacterales bacterium | reverse complement strand
GATCGAAACGTACGAATCCGAGTTCGCCCCGCGCAACTTCTGCGGCAACTGCGGCTCCTCCATCTACGACGACCTCGGCGAGAACTACTTCGTCGCCGCCGGCCTGATGCGCGACCTCGACATGAAACCGAGCTTCCACCTTCAGGTCGCCTTCAAAGCCCCCTGGGAGATCATCGGCGACGACGCCCCGCAGTACGCCGAAAACCCCCCGGGCTGAGGTCAGCCGAGCTCGGCGACGGCGACGCCGGGGAGATCGGCGAAGCCGCGGCGGTCGAGCGTCACGACCTTGCGGTCGCGCGCCAGCGCGGTCGCCGCGATGATCAGATCGTGGGCGCCGCGCGGCGTGCCCGCGCGGCGCACGTGGGCCATCAGCTGGGCGTGGGCCTCGGCGACCTCGACGTCGTAGGCCTCGACCGAGATCGCGTCGAGCACGGAGGCGATGAAGAGCTCGTGATTCTCCCGTTGCCGCCGGCCTTTCGTCAGCCCGACCCCGACGCGCAACTCCGCCACCGTGACCGCCGACATCGCGAGGTCGTCGACGTCTTCGACGGCTTCGAGCAGCCCGCCTTCTCCTCGCTCGGCCTCGATCAGGACCGAGGTGTCGAGGATCAGCCGGGCCAACGGTCCTGCGCCGGTCCGATGAATTCGCGCAGCTCGCGCACTTCGTCGACCAGGTCCGGGTCGGGCCGATGGGCGCGCAGCACTTCCTTCAGTGCTTTGCCGGTGCCGGCCCCGGCCGGGCCGATCGTCGCCACCGCGCGCCCGTGGCGGACGATGACGACCGACTCGCCTCGCTGCTCGACCCGGTCCAGCACCTCCGAGAACCGACGCGCGGCCTCGGTGGCGCTCAGCTGTTTCAGGTCAGTCAGGTCCCTCACAGAATCAGATTATCTGATTTCCTTCCCCCTTTACCAGGCTCCGCCGGAGGATCCTCGGAAGGTGCGGCGACAGGCCGGGGGTCAGACCCAGAAGGCCTCGGCGGCCCAGGCGCCGGTGATCACGGTGTCGGGATCGACCTGGCGGAGGTCGGCCCAGCCGGAGGCAAGCGATTGCAGGCGGGCCGTGAGGGGCAGTTGGGCGAGGAGCGGCGGCAGGTCCGGTGGCGGCGCGAGGCGGGTGACCGGGATGCCCTCGTGCTCGGCGGCCCGGGCGACTTCGGCGGTGAGGCCGGTCGGGTCGGCCGCGGGGGCGAGGGCGATCAGGTGGTCGTCCTCGGTCAGCGGGACGGCGGAGCCGTGGAGCAGGTACTCCGACTCGAAGCCCTCGGCGAGGACGCGCGACGCCTCACGCAGCTTCAGCGCTCCCTCGCGCGCGGTCACGGCCGACGGGCCGGCGCCGAAGAGGACGGTGAGGCGGTGCGGCGGGCGGTCGATCAGCGTCGGTTCCGCGGCGGCGGCCTCGACGAGGGATGGAAGGGCGGCGAGGTCGGCGTCGCCGAACGCGGGGTCGCCGAGGGCGACGGCGAGGCGGGCGAGGACGAGAAGCGCGGCGAGGTAGCTCGCGGTGTAGGTCTCGGAGCGCTCCGGCGGGGCCGCCTCGATCGCCTCCGGCCGGCCCGTCCCCTCCCCCGTGACCGAGACGACCCGGGCGCCGGCGGCGAGCGCTTCGTCGCGGGCCTGGCGGGCGAACCTCGTCGTTGCGGTGTGGCTGATGACGACCACCGCGTCGTCGGCGCCGAGCCGTGGCGGGGCGACGACGAAGCCCTGGCCCGAGACGGCGCGCGCGTCGAGCCCGGCGCCCGCCAGCATGGCGGCGCCGAGCAGCGCCGCGTGCTCGCTCGTCCCGGTCCCGACCAGCCAGGCCCGGCCGGCGCCGGCGAGCCTTGCCACGGCAGCCTCGAGATCCAGCTCGAGCGCATGCCGGAGCACCGCGCCCTGGTTGGCGATCGTCTCGGCGAGCGCGGTCACGCCGGTGACTCCTCGTCGGCGTGATCATCGAGCCAGGCGAGCACCCGGGCGGCGTCGCGATCCGGCGGGAAGACGGGATAGAAGACCTTGATGAGGCGGCCCGCCGCGGCGACGAAGGTGAGGCGCCGGTAGAAGGTGCGCCCTTCGACCGCGAAGGTCGGCAGGCCCAAGAGGTCGGCGAGCCGCCGGCCGTCGTCGCTCAGGAGCGGGTAGGGGATGTGCTCGCGGGCCGCGAACTCCGCCTGTTCGGCGGGCGTCTGCGCGCTGATCCCGACCAGGTCGGCACCCCGCCGGCGGAACTCCGCGAGCGCGTCACGGTAGGCGCAGCTCTGCGGCGTGCAGCCGCGCGCGCCGGGGATGTCGTCCCAACCCTCGGGCAGCGCCCGGCCGGGGGTGCCGGTCATCGGGTACACGTAGGCGACGAGCAGCCGCGCCCCGGCGTCCGCCAATCGCACCTCCCCGCC
>DASZUH010000004.1:0-10125 GCA_035547715.1 Solirubrobacterales bacterium | reverse complement strand
CCAGATCCCGGGTGGGGCGGAGGGACCGAACCAGTGGCAGGTGATCGGCATCTCCCGCGACCAGTGGAAGCTGCTCGCCGCCGCGCTGGTGCTCGGCGGCAACGTCCGCGCCGGGGTCGAGGACAACCTCTATCTGCCGGACGGCACGATGGCCCGCTCCAACGGCGACCTGATCGGCAAGGCACGCCAGATGGCCGAAGACGTCGGCCGCCGCCCGGCCACCGTCGCCGAGGCGCGCGAGCTGCTCGGCATCGCCGCCCGCGACGCCGCGGCCGCCTAGGCTCGCCCGCCGATGGCGACCGACGCGACCGGGACGACCGAGCTCCTGCGGATGGGCGAGTTGGCCGAGGCCAGCGGCGTCCCGGCACCGACGATCAAGCACTACCTGCGCGAGGGGCTCCTCCCCGAAGGCGTGAAGACGAGCCGCAACATGGCGTACTACCCGCCCGAGTTCGTCGACCGGATCCGCCTGATCAAGCGCCTCCAGGAGGAGCGGTTCATGCCGCTGAAGGCGATCAAGGGGGTGCTCGACGAAGGCACCGACCGGGCCGAGGCGCTGCTCGCGCTGGAGGACCAGATCCTCGATCGGGCACTCGCCGGCGAGCGCACCCGCACCAGCGCCGCCGACGTCCGCAGGCGCTACAGCGTCCCCAAGGAGGTGCTCGACCGGCTCGCCGAGATCGGCGTGCTCACTCCCACGCGGCGCGGCTACTCGCCCTCCGACGTGACGATCATCGAGGCGATCGGCCGCTTCCGCGCGGGCGGCTACGACGAGCAGATCGGCTTCACCGTCTACGACACCCTGCGCTACAAGACCGCCCTCGAGGCCCTGGTCCGCGAGGAGGTCGACATGGTGATGAACCGGCTCGCCGGCGAGGTGCCGCCGGAGCGGGTGGTGGAGATGCTCGAAGCGGGCGCCCAGCCGCTGAAGGACCTGATCGCCTCCCTGCACACGAAGCTGCTCGTCGCCGAGCTCGAAGGCCGCCGGGGATGACGGTGTCGGCTCACGGGGCGCCCCTCGCCCGATGAGGACCGCGCTCGTCACCGGCGCCTCCTCGGGGATCGGGCGGGCCACGGTGCGGCGGCTCGACGCGGCGGGCTGGAAGGTCTTCGCCGGCGTGCGCAAGGAGGAGGACGCGGCGGCGCTGCGGACCGAGTCCTCGCCGCGGCTCGAGCCGCTCCTGCTCGACATCCTCGACGCCGAGGCGATCGCCGCCGTGGCGGAGCGGGTCGGCGCCGAGGCGGGCGGGCTCGACGGACTGGTGGACAACGCGGGCGCGGCGGTGCCGGGACCGCTGGAGACGATGCCGATCGAGGACTTCCGTCGCCAGATCGAGATCAACCTGACCGCCCAGCTCGCGGTCACCCAGGCCATGCTGCCCGCGGTCCGCGTCGCCCGCGGGCGCATCGTCCTGATCGGCTCGGTCGGCGGGCGCACCGCGCTGCCCTTCACCGGCGCCTACCACGCCGCCAAGTTCGGCCTCGAGGGGCTCGGCGACAGCCTGCGCCAGGAGCTGGCGCCGTGGGGGATGCGGGTGGTGATCGTCGAGCCGGGCTCGATCGACACGCCGATCTGGGCGCGTGGGGAGGCGAGTGCCGACGCGAGCCTGGCGGCCTCGCCGCGGATGCGCGAGCTCTACGGTCCGGCGGTCGAGCGCTACCGGAAGGTGATCCGCGACACCGCCGCCCGCGGCATCCCGCCGGAGAAGGTGGCGGCGACGATCCAGAAGGCGCTGGAGTCGCGCCGGCCGCGCACGCGCTACCTGGTCGGGCTCGACGCGCAGGTCCAGGCGCGCCTGGCGGCACTGCTGCCGACGCCCCTGGTCGATCGCGTCGTCGCCTCCTTCATGCGCTTCCCGAAGCCGCCCGACGCCGCTTCCTGACCGCCAGGCCCGGATTCTTGACCGCCGCGCCTATACTGGGCGCACCTGATTGACTCGTCAATCAGGGTTTTCTCCGTCCCGAACTTGCGACCGGAAAGCCCCGTAAAACGCAACGAATGCGCGTCGCCGCCGTACAACTCAACTCTAACGCCGACAAGGCCCGCAACCTCGCCGCGGCCGAGGCGCTGGTCCGCGCCGCGGCCGCCGACGGGGCCGAGTTCGTCGCCCTGCCGGAGAAGTGGAACCTGCTCGCGCCCGGCGAGGAGTTGGTCGCGGGGGCCGAGCCGCTCGACGGCCCGAGCCTGACCGCCGCCCGCGCCTGGGCGCGGGAGCTCGGCATCCACCTGCTCGCGGGCTCGATCTCCGAGCGCGCCGGCGAGGGCGAGAAGCCGTTCAACGCCTCGCTCCTGATCGGCCCCGCGGGCGAGGACCTCGCCGTCTACCGCAAGATCCACATGTTCGACGTCGACGCGGGCGGCGTCTCCTACCGCGAGTCGGCCCACGAGCAGCCCGGCGAGGAGATCGTCACCGCGCCGGTCGGCGGCATCGAGGTCGGGATGACCATCTGTTACGACCTCCGCTTCCCCGAGCTGCACCGGATCCTCGCCGTCCGCGGCGCCCGCCTGCTGACCGTCCCCGCCGCCTTCACCACGGCGACCGGCCGCGACCACTGGGAGGTGCTGCTGCGCGCGCGGGCGATCGAGAACGCGGTCTTCGTCCTCGCCCCCGGCCAGGTCGGCAAGGCCCCGCCGCACTTCGACTGCTTCGGTCGCTCGGCGATCGTCGACCCCTGGGGCGTCGTCCTGGCGACCGCGCCCGACGAGGAGTGCTTCGTCGCCGCCGACCTCGACCTCGCCGCCCAGGAGCGGATCCGCGAGTCGCTCCCGGCGCTCGCCAACCGCCGCCCGGGCGCCTACGCCTGGCCCGAGGCGACCGCCGCCGGCCACTCGAGCGGGGCGGCCCGCTGATGGAGCGCTCGGTCTCCCAGCGCGCGGGCGCCGTCGACAAACGCCGGCAGATCCTCGACGCCGCCGTCACCGTCTTCGCCCGCCAGGGCTTCCACGCGACCCGCGTCTCCGACATCGCCGACGAGGCGGGCGTCGCCTACGGCCTCGTCTACCACTACTTCAACTCCAAGGACCAGGTCCTCAACGAACTCTTCATCGAGCGCTGGTCGCTGCTCCTCGCGGCGATCGAAGAGGCGGAAAAGACCGACGCCTCCCACCGCGAGAAGCTCGCCATGGTCGCCGGCTTCATCTTCGACTCCTACCGCCACGACCCGGAGCTGATGAAGGTGATCATCGTCGAGGTGACCCGCGCCGCGAACTCGTTCGGCCGCACCCACCTGGAGGAGATCCGCCGCGCCTACGAAGGGATCGCGAAGATCGTCGCCGACGGGCAGGCGGCGGGCGAGTTCCGCTCCGACATCGCCCCGCGCTTCGCCGCCCAGGCCTTCTACGGCGCGGTCGAGCAGCTGCTCACCGAGTGGATCTTCGACGAGGTGCCGCCCGCCGCCGACCGCTTCGAGGAAGCAAGGAACCTTTTGGTGACGACGATCTGCGACGGCCTCGAGCCGCGCTGAATAGGGTTTATCCCTCACTTCGCGAGGGGAAAGGTCGAACCCAGTGGAAAACGAGTTGGTAAAGAGGTTGGTCTGGAGCGGCTTGCTGGCGGCCACCGGAGCGCTGGCCAGCATCGCGGCGGCGCGGCTCGCGGCCGTCGTCTTCCGCCGCATCTACGGTGAGGACCCGCCCGAGTAGGGGAGACAAGGGAGAACTGATGCCAGAGCAGACGCCACCGACCCCATCGACGCCGCCCGCGGCCCCGCCTCCCGCGGCGCCGAAAGACGAGCGCAAGCTCGGCGAGCTCGTCTTCGACGTCAGCGAAGGGATCTCCGGCCTCGTCCGCGAGGAGATCCAACTCGCCAAGGCCGAGGTCTCCGAGAAGGCGGGCAAGATCGCCCGCGGCGCGGTGGTCGGGATCGCCGCCGGCGTCTTCGCCTTCCTGGCGTTGATCCTGGTGATGGAGGGCGTCGCCTGGCTGCTGAACGAAGAGGTCTTCAACGGCAAGACCTGGCCCGGCTTCTTCATCGAGGCCGCGATCTTCCTGCTGATCGCGGCGCTCGCCGCGCTGGTCGCCTACAAAGCGGTCAAGGCGGGCGCGCCACCGGTGCCGACCCAGGCGATCGAAGAGGCCAAGCTGACCAAAGAGATGCTGTCGAAGGAGGACAAATGAGCGTCGACCCCAAATCGGGGCGCCCCTCGACGGCCGGCCGGCCGGGCCGCTCGGCGGCGGAAATCCGCCGTGACATCGACATCCAGCGCAAGCAGCTGGGGACGAACGTCGAAGCGTTGCGCGGCAAGGTCACCGAAGTGACCGACTGGCGTGCCCAGGTCGAGGAGCACAAACAGCAGCTGATCATCGGCGCCGCCGCGGTCGGGTTCCTGATCGGCATCAAATTGATGCGCGGGCGCCGCCGCCGTAAGCGCGGGTATTAGGGGCTCAGTGCGGGTCGAGGATCGACGGGGCGACCGCGCCGACGCCGATCAGCCCGGGGCCGACGTGGGCGCCGATCACGGGGCCGATCTCGGAGATGAAGGCGGCCTCGCGGCCGAAGATCTCGCGGCAGTCTGCCGCCAGGGACGCGGCCGTCTCGGGATCCTGGATGTGCTGGACGACCCAGGCGTCGGCGCCCGCTTCGTGCAGCTGCCGCGCGTGGTCGCGCAGGCGCTCGAGTGAGCGCGATCGGGTGCGGACCCGTTCGATCGGGATGATTTCGCGGTCGATCGTGAGGATCGGCTTGATCTTCAGCGCGCCGCCGATCCAGGCGCTGGCGCCGCCGATGCGGCCGCCGCGGCGCAGGTACTCGAGCGTGTCGACGGCGAAGCGCATCTTCAGCGTCTCGCGGACCTCCCGGGCGCGCGCGATCGCCTCGTCCGGGCCACCGCCCGCCTCGATCGCCGCCGCGGCGGCGAGGACGCAGAGCCCGGTCGCGCCGCAGGCCATCTCGGAGTCGTAGAGGTGGACCCGCTCGCCGCCCTTCCCCTCCTCGATCAGCCGTTGTCGCGCCTGGTTGGCGGCCTCGAACGTTCCCGAGATCGCCGCGGAGATGTGGATCGAGACGACCTCCTTGCCCGCGTCGAGCAGCGGCTGCCAGACGTCGATGAAGTCCCCCATCGAGGGCTGCGAGGTCGTCGCCGCGCTGCTCGACTGCCGCAGCCGGCTGTAAAAGTCGTCGTAGTCGACGATGTCGACCTCACGCTCCTGCACGCCGTCGATCGAGACGTAGAGGCTGACCACGCCGATCCCCTTGGCGGCGATCATCTCGGCGGGCAGGTACTGACTGCTGTCGCAGACGACCGCGGTTTCGGTGCTGGTGGCCACCGGCGCCAATACTTTCAGACGCCGAGCGGCCGAGCTTCCGCCGTCGGTAGTGGGTCAGTTTGAATCACCCGGCTCCCCAGCCCCGATCCGCCGCTAGGTTCGCCCCCGATGGGGGCCGAGGATGAGCAGATGGAGGCGGCGATCCTCTCCCTGCTGCTCGACCTCCCTCATCCCTTCTACCGCACGATGCCCGAACTGGTCCGGCTCTTGAAGGCGGAGAGAGACGACGTGAACCGCGCCCTCTGCTCACTGGCCGACTACGGCCTACTGGAGTTCCAGGGAGGGCGTGCGGAGTCGCTGAGGGCTTCGCTTGCGGCGCGCAGCTGCCGGCGCCTGCTGGGCGTCGCCGCTGCGTCGCCTGCCGTGCCACCTCGCGCCATGCCATGACCTGCGACGGGCACCGTCGACCTTAGCGCGGTCGTCCGTTGGAAATTTGCCTGCAAGGCAGGAGTTTCAAGATCCCGAAGGGAAAGCCGCGCTCATGAATCCAGTTGGGTACCTAGAAACCAACGTTCTGTACTGCGATGACAATCTAGATCGTCTCGCAGAGTTTCCAGCCGAGTGCATAGACCTGATCTACCTCGATCCGCCTTTCTTCTCCAATCGTCATTACGAAGTGATCTGGGGCGATGAGGCCGAGGTCCGTTCTTTCGAGGATCGTTGGCAAGGCGGCATCAACGTCTATGTGGATTGGATGCGCGAACGGCTATTGGAGATCCATCGCATCCTGAAACCCACGGGTTCGCTCTACTTGCATTGTGATCCGAGCGCCAGCCACTACCTCAAGGTGATGCTCGATCCGATCTTCGAGGGGTCGAATGGCGGATTCCGGAGCGAGATCATCTGGAAGAGAAGCAGCGCCCACAGCGACACGAAGCAAGGGCGCCGCATCCACGGGCACATCCACGACGTGATCCTCTTCTACACGAAGGGACGCGAGTGGACCTGGAATCCGATCTACACGCCCTACGACGAGGCTTACGTCAAGTCGAAATATCGACACGTCGACCCCGAGAGCGGGAGGCGGTTCCGCCTCGACAATCTCACGGCCGCAAAGCCGGGTGGAGACACGTCCTATGAATGGCACGGGCGCCGCCCCTACCGAGGGCGCTTCTGGGCCTACTCTCGCGAGAAGATGGACCAGTTCCTGAAGGAAGGCCGCATCCGCTTCCCCACCAAAGCCGATGGCGTCCCTGAGTTGAAGCGTTATCTCGACGAGATGCCCGGTGTCCCTCTACAGGATCTGTGGACCGATCTCGACCCGATCAACGCCAAGGCCGCTGAGCGCCTCGGCTACCCGACCCAAAAGCCTGAAACTCTGCTGGAGCGGATCATCGAATCGAGCAGCGACGAGGGGCAGATCGTCCTTGATCCGTTCTGTGGCTGCGGAACGACGATCGCCGTGGCGCAGAGACTGAAACGCCAATGGATCGGGATCGACATAAGCCCGACGGCAGTCGGGCTCATGTCGAGGCGAGCCAAAAAGCTCGGGGCGGAACCGAAGGTTGTCGGGCTGCCGACGACGGAGGTGGATCTGCGGACGCTCAAACCGTTCGAGTTCCAGAACTGGGTCATGCAGCGGATCAACGGGACGCCATCGCCCAAGAAGTCGGGCGACATGGGGATCGACGGCCTCTCCTTCATGTATCACGAGCCGATCCAGGTAAAACAGTCCTACGGCGTGGGGCGGAATGTCGTCGACAACTTCGAGACGGCGGTTGAGCGCAGCGGCAAGGATCGCGGCTATATCGTCGCGTTCAGCTTCACCAAGGGCGCCTACGAGGAGGCCGCCCGCGCCCGTTCGGTCGGGAAGACGAACATCGCGCTCATCACCGTCGCGGAACTGGTCGAAGCGAGTGAATCGATCACGCGCCCCGCGATGCCGAAGCCCAAACGGCGACCCACCCCCGATCTGATGCGACTCCTCAGCGCCCTCACCAAGTCCGCGAAGGAGCAACCGATAGGTGAAGCGGGACCACGAAGCTCCCGGCCCTCGGCGCAGAAGCTGGTCGAAAGCGCCAAGCAGAGCGTCGCCCTCTGAGCGGCTCCGAGACGCCTAGTCCAGCAGCCCCGCGATCTCCTCCAACGCCCAGACGTGATCGGCCACCCCGGCGGCCATCGCCGGGGTGCGCGGATACGGGTCCTTGAGCGAGGCGTGAGGACGGGCGAAGTTGTAGTAGAGGAAGTGCAGCGAGACGGCGTGGGCCAGGTTCTCGACCTTCTTGCTGAACCCGTTGGTCAGCCGGGTGAAGCGACGCATCCCCATCCGCATCGTGAGGTTCTGGCGCTCGACGTAGCTGGTCGAGATCCGGTCGGGATCGGGGTCGCCCTTGAGCGGGATGCGCTTGGTGCCCACGCAGATCGCCGGACTGTATTTGCCGCCCGTGGAAGGGTCCGAGGCATAGTCCTTCTGGATCTGCGCCCAGTCCACCTTGCCGCCGAAGGCCGGCCCCACCGTCGACAGGTACATGCTGTGGCCGTCCGTCGAAAGCTGGATGCGGTTCAGCATCCGCGAGGCGAGGTCGCGCAGGAAGACTTCTGCGTCGTCGGCGGTGCGCTCGCCGACCAGCCATGAGGGGACCAGCTTCGTGTCGGCACAGATCGCGGTGAACGTCCAGACATCGCCGTAGCCGGGCGTCCCCTTGAACTGCTCGGGAACGTTCTTCTGCTTCGCGTAGCAGTAGCTCCAGATCTCGTCCGCCTCGACGACCTTGCAGTCGAGCAGCTGAAAGGCGCCGTCCTGGTAGTCGGCCGCGGCCTCGCCGATGTCGACCAGCAGTTTGGTGACGGTGTTCTTGGCCGCGCCGGTCATGCGGGAGGTGGCGCGCAGGCTGTTGCCCTCGACCAGGGCGCCGATGATGTGGGCGCGGTCCTTCGTGCTCAGCCGGTTCATACTGACCATTATGCGTAAGCAGTCGGACGGAACCACGCGCAGGTGATCCCCCCAAATTGGCGAAAACCCTGGGTGGTTAAAGTCGTTATTCGGGTAACCGATATAGGTTCCAAGTGCCCCTGCCGGGGATCGAACCCGGAAGCGCGTGATGCGCAGCCGTTTTAGAGACGGCCGCGTTTGCCAATTTCGCCACAGGGGCTTTGTCGGGGCGGGAACGGAGCGCGTCAACGCTCCGTCCTCGCCCTTCGGGATGGCGGGCCGGGGACTGCTCAAACGGAAGCCCGGCCCGCACTCTCACCTCCTAGACATCAGCGCCCCCATCCGTCGTCGCGCCCGCCGGTCGGGCGCGGGAAAGATCTGGGGGCCGCCAGGCGCAGACGACCGACCCCGAAAATCGGGCAGCGATCCAAAGCGGGGGGCTCTAGGTGCAGCCATTGGCTTTCCTTTCCTGACGCTGCGCGAGGTTGTTCACGCCGGGCGCAGCGGCGGATCAGCGGGTGTCGTTATTCGGGGATCAAAATTGGGGTCGGAACGCTATGTCCCCGGTCGGATGCCACCGCACGACAAAAAGACGAAGGACCGCCGGAAAGCCTGCGGCGGTCCTTCGTCAAAGTCCTTCCAGTCTCCAGAAGGCCAGCGTGAACAACGGGGACTATACAAGGGGGGCCGGCGGGAAAAACGCACCCTTGACCCTCGATTTTCCCCTCTAGAAAGCCAAATGCAATATGTGACTTGGGGCTATCGGCGCTAAAGAGCGGTGGAGTGCCGACCGGCAGAGCTGCCGGTTTTTCGGCCCGTCGCTCTTTCCTGCAACCCGGGAGCCGGCCGAGTTCGGTGCTCCCGTTGATGTCAGGTTAAGAGGCCCAATTTGGGCGATCTAGTTCGACGGTCAGTCTGAGGACCAGCGCGCTTTCGCGGCCTTGCGCGCAGCTTCCGAACGCTCCTGCGCCGTCATGCGGGAGGCACGTACCTTGCCGCCTTTTTCGCCGCCGGTCCGACCGGCGGCTACGTGCCTCGGCTCCGGCTCCGGCGGCGTCTCGTCGGTCGCCTCCCCGACGATGGCCGCCGCCAGGCGGTTCAGGTCGGCGGGCTTCTTGGAGCGCTTCTCCATCACCCTCAGGGTAGCGGTCCGGTCTTCGGGATCGGCGATGGCCTGCCGCCCTTGAGGAGGTCCCCCTCGCCGATCACGAAGCGCCCGTGCTCGTAGCTCCCCGGCGTCCACGAGAGACCCGCGAGCAGGTCGTCGGGGGTCGCCGAGAGGGAGGCCGCCAGTTTCACCACGACGAGGGTCCCCGGCAGTCGGTGGCCGCCCTCGTAGACCGATATCTGCGTCCGGTGGACTTCTGCCCGGAGCGAGACCTCCTCCTGGGTGATGCCCTCGCGATCCCGCAGTCGCCTGAGGTTCGAGCCGACGACCCTCGCGGGCGTCACGGTCCCGCCTCCCCCACCGCGACGGCATAGCGTCCGGCGGCGGAGGCGATCACCAGACCGCCGTCCAGGCGCAGGACCAATCCGCGCCTCGCCAGCCGCGCCACGGCATCGTCGACCGTGATCCCTCCGCCGTGCTCGCGCCTCAGTTCCTCCATCGGCCACGGACCCGGCTCCTCGCAGAGCGTGGCGAGGATCGCCCCGTCGATTTCCTCCGCGTAGATCATCCGCCGACCTCCGCCTCGTCCGTGCTCCTGCCGTCCAACATAGGCTTCTCCCGCATCGGAAGGTCCGTCCTTTCGGTGCCGGGCGGGGGGCCGTTCCAGCGGCGCCCCCGCCGCTTCTCTCTCTTGACGGCAGGGAAGGTAGCGGCGGATCAGGGTCGGAGGGCCGCCATTTCAAACTGACCCACTACCCCGCCGTCTCCCCGCTACACTTTGTGAAGTGACTGACACGACCCAAGCAATCACCCTTTCCGACAAGGCCGTCGCCAAGATCGGCGAGCTTCTTTCCGGGCAGGAGGATCACGACCAGGCT
>DASZUH010000003.1:0-4145 GCA_035547715.1 Solirubrobacterales bacterium | reverse complement strand
GGAGGAGAACCTCTGGGCGATCTCGATCGACCCCGACGAGTCGATGCGCGAGTACGTCCTGCTGCAGCTGAAGGTGCGGGCGATGCGCGACATGCTCTTCCGCAGCCGCATCTTCAACTACCTCGCCGCGGCGACGCCGGGGCTGAAGGAGCTGGTGACGATCGGCAAGATCTGGGAGCTGGCCCAGCTCGACCGCAAGGTGAAGTCGGGGCGCAAGTACGACACCGTGATCGTCGACGCGCCCGCCACCGGCCACGGGGTCGGTTTCCTGCAGACGCCGCGCACCTTCGCCAACATCGCCCGCGTCGGCCCGATCCACTCGCAGGCGCAGACGCTCGACAACTTCATCACCGACCACGACAACACCGGCGTCGCGATCGTCGCGCTGCCGGAGGAGATGCCGGTGAACGAGTCGGCGGCGCTGGAGCACGATCTCGTCGAGGAGGTCGGCGTGGCGGTCGACCGCGTCTACCTCAACGGGCTCTACCCGGAGCGCTTCTCCAAGGAGGAGGCGGAGAAGCTGGCCGCGCTGGCGGCGGCCGAGGCGGGCGCGCCGCGGGCGGCGGCGCGGGCGGCGCTCTCGGAGTTCGCCCGGGCGCGCAGCCAGCGGGCGCAGCTGGCGCGGCTGCGGCGCCGGGCGCAGGCGCCGGTGAAGACGCTGCCCTTCCTGTTCGAGCCCGACCTCGGGCCGGAGGCGGCGCGGCGGCTCTCGCGGAGGCTCTCCTGATGCCGAGCGGCCCCCACCTGAGCGAGGTCCTCGAGGGCAAGGAGGTGGTGATCTGCGCGGGCTCGGGCGGGGTCGGCAAGACGACCACCTCGGCGGCGATCGCGGCGGGGCTGGCGGCGCGCGGGCTGAAGGTCTGCGTGCTGACGATCGACCCGGCCAAGCGCCTCGCCGACTCGCTCGGGCTGGAGGAGCTCGGCAACGACGCCCGCCGCGTCGACCCGAAGCTCTTCGCCGCGCAGGGGATCGAGATGAAGGGCGAGCTGTGGGCGATGATGCTCGACCCGAAGCAGACCTTCGACGAGCTGATCGCGCGCCAGGCGCCCGACGAGGAGTCGCGCGACCGGGTGCTGAACAACCCGATCTACCAGCAGATCTCCGGCGCCCTGGCGGGCTCGCAGGAGTACATGGCGATGGAGAAGCTCTTCGAGCTCCACACCGAAGGCGAATTCGACATGCTCGTCCTCGACACGCCGCCGAGCCGCAACGCGCTCGACTTCCTCGAGGCGCCCCGCCGCCTCACCCAGTTCATCGAAGGCAAATCGCTGAAGGTCTTCATGAAGCCGACCGGCTTCGCCGCGAAGGTCGCCGGGCGCGGCGCGACGGTGGCGCTGAGCGTGATGAAGCGGATCGTCGGCTTCGACCTGATCGCGGACCTGGCCGAGTTCTTCAACGCCTTCAGCGGCATGGTCGACGGCTTCCAGGCGCGGGCGAAGCGCGTCAACAAGCTGCTGGCGGCGCCGACGACCTGCTTCCTCGTCGTCTGCGGCCCCCAGGGCGAGCCGATCGACGAGGCCGTCTACTTCCACCGCAAACTGGTCGAGGCGAAGCTGCCCTTCGGCGGCGTGATCGTCAACAAGGTCCACTATCCGGCGGAGAAGCTGCGCGGCGCCGCCGACAACCTGCCCGCCGAGCTCGCCGAGAAGCTCGGCGACGAGGACCTCGCCCGGCGCGTCGCCGCCAACTTCGCCGACTACCAGGCGCTGGCCGAGCGCGACGCCCGCAACATCGAGCACCTGGCGCGGGAGATGCGCGCCACCGGCGTGATCCGCGTGCCGTACCTTGACGAGGACGTCCACGACCTGGCGGGCCTGGCGCAGATCAACCGCTATCTGTTCGCGACGGGCGAGGAGCGCGTGGCCATGGCCGCCGGGCGAGCCTGAAGCCGATGCCCGGGGGAGCAAGGGACGTGCAAGGGACGTGGCCATCTCGGTGGCGACCCGGGCAGGCTGAGGCCGCCACCGAGCGCGTGATCGGTCACGAATGTGAGTGGCCCGTGACGAAGACCCATGGAAGGTCACGGTCCCTCCCGACTTCCTCATTGCGCAGATTCACCTGTCCGACTTTCACCATGCCATGGCAGGGTCAAAGTCGAAAACGCGTTTCCGACCACAGACGCCCTGGACGCACCTCGGACGGCCGCAAGGCCTGAGGGCCGCGCCACCTCGGACGGGCGCGGCGTGGAATCAGCTGCTAGCGGCGGCGGTACTCGAACTCGGGGTGGGAGAGCTCCCAGTTGGAGTCCGGCACCGGGAAGAGGTGGCGCACGCGCGGGGTGTCGATCCGCTCACGGTGCTGGAGATCACGGTCTTCGGCGGCGGGCCACTCGAGTGAGTTGCCGGGCTCCCCTTCGGCGACCTCGTCGAGCCAGTGGGTCGCGATGACCTTGATCTCACCGGGGGCCGGGATCGGCTCCATGATCCGCGTGTCCATGCCTTCGTCCTCCTCCTCGAGCTCGGGCTCGTCGCCGAGGTAGCTCTCGGCGGCGCGGATTTCACCGTCGATTCCCTCATCGACCGGCATGTCCGCGGCGTCGCGTCCGGCGGTGCCGGGCGACTCCTCATTCGCGACCGGGAACTCGACGATCCGGAATTCCTCCGCGGGCGTGTTCTCGATCGCGGCGAAGCTCTCGTCCTCGTCCTCTTCGTCGGCGAAGGTCGCCTCGACGTCGGGGAAGTCGTCCTGGGCGAAGACCGTGATCTCGGCGTCGCCGGCCTCGAGGCCGGTCGCGATCAGGGTCTCGTCGGCGGTCGTCGAGAGGTCGCTGCCGAGCTCGCCCAGCGCCGCCTGGCGCAGCAGGCGGCGGGCGCCGTCCTCGATCCAGGTCGCCAGCTCGATCGCCCGGTCGAGCGTGCGGCCGTTCATCAGCGCGCGCTCCAGCTCGAGCACCTCCTCCATCCGTTCGCGGGCGGCGATGCGGTCGTAGGTGTCGTCGGCGATCAGGGCCGAGGCACGCAGGGGCAGCGAGGCGCCGACCGGGCCGTGGCCCTCGAGCACCGCCTTCAGCGCCAGCAGGTGGTCGGAGAGGCCTTCCATCGCGCTCTCGCGCTCACAGCCCATCTCGAAGCGGCCGACCGCCCAGGTCAGGGCGCCGTCGGGGTCGGGGCGCCGCTCCAGTTGGGCGGCGAAGGTCGCGAGTCGGCCGCCCTCCTCCTCGGCGAGCCGGTAGCCGCCGGGCCGGGTCGCGGGGGCGCCGGTGGTGATCCGGCGCCAGGTGTCCTCGCCGGTCGGGGCGAAGGCGAACGGGCCGAGGCCGATGCCGCCGACCTTGAACATCCGCATCACGCTGATCAGCTCGCGCAGTTGCTCGAGCGCCGCCTCGGCGCCGTCGGTGCCCTGCTCGGCGACGGCGAGGAACTGGGGCTCCCAGGCGGCGCGGCCCATCCCTTCGCTGCGCATCGCCTCGATCGGCACTTCGATCGACTCGGCGCGGACGATCCGCACCCCGTTCGGCAGCTGCAGCCGGTCCATCGACATCCGCAGGCCGACGATCGGCACGATCAGGACGTCGGCGTCGTCGGCGCTCCGCGTTTCCGCGTCGAGCGTCGCGACCAGCTCCTCCAGCAGTTCGCGGTCGAGCGTGAAGCCGCCGGCGCCCTCGAAGAGCTCGACGACGAAGACCTCGAGCAGCCGCTCGGCGCGGGCGCCCGGTTCGGGCGGCACGACCTCGCCGCGGCTCTCCAGGTAGGTGGAGGCGACCCCGGACTCGACCACGGCCTCGCGCGCCGCGCTCCAGCTCGGCAGCGCGTGCAGCACGCTCGCGCGCTCGGCCACGTAGCGCCCCGTCTGCGGCACGTAGCTGTAGAAGGGCGAGTCCTCGGCGGTATCGGTGGCGACGTCGAAGGGGATCTCGTCGCCTTCGGCGACCATCGCGTTGAGCCGGGTGGCGGCCTCGGTCGCGAGACGGCGCAGGGTTTCGTTCAGCAGGAAGTCACGCACGGCGCCAGCTTCCTCAGGGCGGGGACGGCTCCTGCGTTTGCATGACTAGTTGCAGGGGGCGCGGCGGCCGTCCGAGGTGCATCCCGGGCGTCTCGTGGCGGCCCTGGCAGGTTGCCCGCTTGCCACGAGACGCCCGGGACGTGAGGGTTCCGTGGGGAAGGTGAAGGGTTCGCCACGATCTCCGGGCTTCCGTCACGGTTCC
>DASZUH010000002.1:0-11950 GCA_035547715.1 Solirubrobacterales bacterium | reverse complement strand
GTGCTTGCCGTCGTAGGAGACGAGGTCGCGCAGGGTGAAGCCGTCGTGGGCGGTGACGAAGTTGATGCTCGCGGTCGGCTTTTTGCCGCTGCTCTCGTAGAGGTCGGAGCTGCCGCAAAAGCGGTACGCGAACTCGCTGGTCAGCCCGCTGTCGCCCTTCCAGTAGCGGCGCACGACGTCGCGGTACTTGCCGTTCCACTCGGCCCAGAGGACCGGGAAGTTGCCGACCTGGTAGCCGCCCTCGCCGACGTCCCAGGGCTCGGCGATCAGCTTCACCTGGGAGAGGGTCGGGTCCTGGTGGATCACGTCGAAGAAGGCCGAGAGCTTGTCGACGTCGTGCAGCTCGCGCGCCAGCGCCGCGGCGAGGTCGAAGCGGAAGCCGTCGACGTGGCACTCGATCACCCAGTAGCGCAGGCTGTCCATGATCAGCCGCAGGACGCTCGGCTGGACCGGGTTCAGCGAGTTGCCGGTGCCGGTGAAGTCCATGTAGAAGCGCGGTTCGTCGGGGACCAGCCGGTAGTAGGCCAGGTTGTCGACGCCGCGGAAGGAGAGCATCGGGCCGAGGTGGTTGCCCTCGGCGGTGTGGTTGTAGACGACGTCGAGGATCACCTCGATCCCGGCCCGGTGGAGCGCCTTCACCATCCCCTTGAACTCGCGCACCTGCTCGCCGCGGGTGCCGGTCGCGGCGTAGTCGGAGTGCGGCGCGAAGTACCCGATCGTCGAGTAGCCCCAGTAGTTCGTGTAGCCGGCGTCGTGGAGGAAGCTCTCGCTGACGATGTGGTGGACCGGCATCAGCTCGACCGCGGTCACGCCGAGCGAGAGCAGGTGACCGATCGCCGCCTCCGAGGCGAGCCCGGCGTAGGTCCCGCGCAGGTCCTCGCGCACGCCCGGGTGGCGCATCGTGAAGCCCTTGACGTGGGTCTCGTAGATGACCGTCTCGGCCCAGCGCGTGTTGGGCGGCTCGACCCCCTCCCAGTCGAAGGCCGGATCGGCGACGACCGAGCGCGGCATCGCGTCGACGTCGTCTTCGTCGTCGGCTTCGAGGTCGGCGTCCTCGGACCCGTCGGGGACGTAGGGCAGGACGTTGGCGCGGTCCCAGTCGACCGGGCCGTCGATCGCCTTCGCGTAGGGGTCGAGCAGCAGCTTGCGCGGGTTGAAGCGCCGGCCGGACGCCGGGTCGTAGGGGCCATGGACGCGGAAGCCGTAGCGCTGCCCCGGCCCGACGCCGGGCAGGTAGCAGTGCCAGTTGTGGGCTTCGCCGCGGGTGAGGTCGATCTGCGTCTCGTGGCGGTCCTCGTCGAAGAGGCAGAGGCAGACGCGCTCGGCGTGCTCGGAGAAGATCGAGAAGTTCGTCCCCCGCCCGTCCCAGATCGCGCCGAGCGGGAACGGCTTGCCGGGCAGTACCTGCGGCTCGTGTCCCGCGTGGACGTCGCTCACCGCAGCACTGCTCCCGCCAGCGCGGGCAGGCGCACGGCGGTCCCGTCGGCGTCGGCCTCGTGGGTGGCGAGGACGACGTCGCGGGCGACACAGGGAACCTGCCGCGGCTCCTGGGCGAAGTTGCAGACGATCTCGTGGCCGCCGCGCGTGACGCGGAGCCAGCGCGCCCCCTCGTCGAAGGCGACGGCGGCGACCTCGGCGCCGCCGGGCGCGGCCGCGAGCTCCCGCCGCAGCTCGAAGAGCCGCGCGTAGAGCGCCTCGAGGCATTGGTCGCCGACGCGGGTCAGCTTCGAGCGCTCGAAGGTCGCCGGGTCCTGCGGGTCGGGCACGTCGCCGGCGAACTCGACGAAGGCTTCGAACTCGCGCCGCCGCCCCTGGCGGGTCGCGGCGGCGATCTTCTTCTCGATGTGGTCGGTGAAGAACTGGAACGGCGCGTCCTCGCCGTACTCCTCGCCCATGAAGAGCAACGGCGTGAACGGCGCCAGCAGGGTGCAGAGCGCGGCCAGGGGGCGCGCCGCGGGCGGCATCCGGTCGCCGAGCGCCCGATTGCCGACCTGGTCGTGGTTCTGCGAGCAGACGACGAACTGGGCCGGCGGCCGGTCCTCGGCGGGCGCCCCGACCATGTGCTCGCGCGCCTCCGAGTACCGCCCATCGTAGACGAACGGACGATGCCAGGCCTTGGCGAGGTCGGCGACGGTGCCGAAGTCGGCGTAGTACCCCTGCCGCTCCTCGGTCAGCAGGGTGCGCAGCGAGTGGTGGAAGTCGTCGGCCCACTGCGCGTCGACGCCCCAGCCCCCCTCTGCCGCGGGCCGGATCGTCGCCGGATTGTTGGCGTTGCTCTCGGCGATCACCAAAGCATCCTGTCGGATGGCATGTACCCGTGCGCTCAGCTCGGCCACCAGGTGGGTGGGGCTCGCGTCGAGGATCGCGTGCACGGCGTCGAGCCGCAGGCCGTCGATCCGGTAGTCCCGGACCCACATCTCGGCGTTCTGGATCGCCCATTCGCGCACCGGGTCCGAGCGCGCCGCGTCGTAGTTCAGCCCTTTCCCCCAGCCGGTCTGATGGCCGTCGGTGAAGTAGGGACCGAAGTCGGTCATCGCCTTCGTCCCGGAGACGCCGAGGTGGTTGTAGACGCAGTCGAGGATCACCGCGAGCCCCGCCGTGTGGGCGGCGTCGACGAAGCGGGCGAGGCCGGCCGGGCCGCCGTAGGGGTCGAAGGGCGCGTAGATATAGACGCCGTCGTATCCCCAGCCGCGCTGCCCAGGGAAGGCGGCGACCGGCATCACCTCGACCGCGGTGACGCCAAGCCGGCGCAGCGCCGGCAGGTGCTCGCGGGCCGCGTCGAAGGTCCCCTCCGGGGTGAAGCAGCCGACGTGCATCTCGTAGACGACGAGGTCCTCCGGGGCGAGCGCGGGCGGCGGCGCGATGAGCCCTGCCAAAGCCGCCGTGTCGACCACCCGCGAGGGCCCGCGCAGCCCGCCCGGCTGGTGGCGCGAGCAGGGGTCGGGCCGACGGCGGCCGTCGAGGATCACGTGGTAGTCGTCGCCGGGCGCCGCGTCGAGGACGCCGGCGTAGACCCCGTACCCCTCCGCGGCCAGCGCCTGGTCGTCGCGCCCGAGCCGGATCGCCACCGACGCCGCCGCCCTCGGCGCCCAGACGCGGAACTCGACGCCGCCGTCCGCGAGGGGGACAGCGCCGAACCGACGCTGCCATGGAAATTCCACGGGAGGAGTCAGGACGCCTCGGGCCGCAGGTAGAGGACGCCGAGGGGCGGCAGCGTCAGCTCGGCCGAGAAGGGCTGGTCGTGCCAGCCGATCGGCTCGGCCCAGGCGCCGCCGCCGTTGCCGACGTCGCCGCCGCCGTAGAGGCGCGAGTCGGTGTTCAGCACCTCGGCCCAGCGGCCCGGGCGCGGCAGCCCGACCCGGTAGCGCTCGCGCGGGATCGGCGAGAGGTTGGCGACGCAGACCAGCGTCCGCCCGCCGTCCCTGGAGCGCCGCGCGAAGGCGACCACGTTGCGGGCCGCGTCATTGGCCTCGAGCCAGGTGAAGCCGTCGCCGTCGAAGTCGCGCTCGTACAGCGCCGGCTCCGCCCGCAGCAGCCCGTTCAGGTCGCGGACCAGGCTCTGGATCCCGGCGTGCTCGGGGCGCTCCAGCAGGTGCCAGTCGAGCGAGCGCTCGTAGCTCCACTCCTCCTCCTGGGCGATCTCGTTGCCCATGAAGAGGAGCTTCTTCCCCGGGTGCGCCCACATGTAGGCGTAGAGGGCGCGCAGGTTCGCCAGCTTCTGCCAGCGGTCGCCCGCCATCTTCCCGTACATCGAGCCCTTGCCGTGGACGACCTCGTCGTGGGACAGCGGCAGGATGAAGTTCTCCGAGAAGGCGTAGACGAGGCTGAAGGTCAGCTCGTGGTGGTGGTAGCTGCGGTGGACGGGGTCGTGGCCGAAGTACCCGAGCGTGTCGTGCATCCAGCCCATGTTCCACTTGAAGCCGAAGCCGAGCCCGCCCAGGTAGGTCGGCCGCGAGACGCCGGGCCAGGCGGTCGACTCCTCGGCGGCGGAGATGATCCCCGGCTCGCGCCGGTGGAGCGTCTCGTTCATCCCCTTGAGGAACTCGACCGCCTCGAGGTCCTCGTTGCCGCCGAACTCGTTCGGCACCCAGGCGCCCTCGGGGCGCGAGTAGTCGAGGTAGAGCATCGAGGCGACGGCGTCGACGCGGATCCCGTCGGCGTGGTACTCGCGCGGCCAGAAGAGGGCCGAGGCGGTGAGGAAGTTCCGCACCTCGTGGCGGCCGTAGTTGTAGATCAGCGTCCCCCACTCCGGGTGGGCGCCGCGGCGCGGGTCGGAGTGCTCGTAGAGCGCCGTGCCGTCGAAGCGGGCGAGCGCCCAGTCGTCGCGCGGAAAGTGGGCCGGGACCCAGTCGAGGATCACGCCGACCCCCGCCGCGTGCAGCGTGTCGACGAAGTGGCGGAAGTCATCGGGGCCGCCGTAACGCGCGGTCGGCGCGAACTGGCTGGTCACCTGGTAGCCCCAGGAGCCGTCGAACGGGTGCTCCATCACGGGGAGGAGCTCGACGTGGGTGAAGCCCATGTCGGCGACGTAGGCGGCGAGCTCGTCGCCGGCCTCGCGGTAGGTGAGCGGCCGGTTCCCCTCCGCGGCGACGCGGCGCCAGGAGCCGAGGTGGACCTCGTAGATCGACATCGGCCCGGCGCCCGGCTCGGTCTCGCGGCGACGCTCGAGCCAGGCGTCGTCGGACCAGGTGTGGTGGGAGCGGAAGACGACCGAGTCGGTCTGCGGCGGCACCGTCGTCGCGAAGGCGAGCGGGTCGGCCTTCTGGCGCAGCTCGCCCGACGGGGTGAGGATCTCGAACTTGTAGGGGGTGTCCGCGGCGACCGCGGGGATGAAGATCTCCCAGACGCCGGAGGCGCCGAGCGAGCGCATCTGGTCGAGGTCGCCGCGCCAGTCGTTGAAGGCGCCGACGACCGAGACCGAGCGCGCCGCGGGCGCCCAGACCGCGAAGGCGGTGCCGGCGACGCCGTCGACCTCGGTGACGTGGGCGCCGAGCTTGCCGTAGAGCTCCTCGTGGCGACCCTCGCCGATCAGGTGCAGGTCGACCTCGCCGAGGGTCGGCGGAAACGAGTAGGGATCGCGGATCGTGAACGTGGCGCCGCCCGGATAGGTGATCTCGAGCTCGTAGCGGGGGAGCACGCCGGCGCCCTCGAAGGTCCCCTCGAAGAGCCCCGCCGGGTGCGTCTTCTCGAGCTCGACCGCCTCGCCCGAGTCGGAGCGCGCGACCACCTTCGCGGCGTTCGGCCGGTAGGCGCGGACGACCGTGCCGCCCACGGTCGGGTGGGCACCGAGCAGGCTGTGCGGGTCGTGGTGCTCGCGGCGGACGAGGCGTTCGACCTCGCCGAGCAGGGTCGGCGAGGCGCTCACCCGACCTCCACCTCCAGCAGTCGGGTGATCCCGGCGACCGGGATCTCGACCCAGTCGGGACGGTTGTTGAGCTCGTAGTTCAGCTCGTAGACGGCTTTCTCGAGCTCGTAGATCGCGAGCAGCTGGTCGACCTCGCGGCGGGTGGCCGGCAGGAGCGTCGGGTCGATCGAGTCGAGGTAGCCGTCGAGGAAGCGCTCGCGGGCGCGCGCCTCCCAGTCGGCGGGCGGCATCGCCGAGCGCTGCAGGCGCGCCGCCGGCGGCGCGTAGGCGACCGAGCGCAGGAGCCCGGCGACGTCGCGCAGCGGCGAGTGCTTGGTGCGGCGCTCGGGCAGCGGCCGCGCCGGCTCGCCCTCGAAGTCGAGGATCGTCCAGCCGCGGTCCGACAGCAGGGTCTGGCCGAGGTGGAGGTCGGCGTGGACGCGGATCGCCATGCCGATGCCGCCGATCATCGCCAGGCCGCGCAGCTGGTCGCGCAGCTCCTCGCCGCGGTGGACGATCGGGCCGAGCCGCGCGTCGTCGGGGAGGTCGAGGAAGACGCGTTCGATCTGCTCGTCGAGCGAGGCGACGAAGAGCGCCAGCGACTCGTTGCCGCGCTCTTCGGGGGCGAAGACGGGATCGGTCGGGTCGCTCGCCAGCGCCGTGTGCATCGCGCCGACGGTGGCGCCGAGCGCGCGCAGCGGCTCCAGCAGCGAGTCGGGGTCGCCGGCCAGCCCGTCGAGCGTCCAGGCCCAGCCGTCGCGGCCGTCGGGGATGAACTCCTGGACGACGCCGAGCGTGGCGTCGGCGGGCCGCCCTTCGTACTCGTACCAGCCGAGCAGCCGCGGGATCCGGCGGAAGCCGTGCAGGTTGAGGAAGCGCAGCATCTCGAGCTCCGGGTTCACCCCCGCCTCGACCCGGCGGTAGATCTTCAGGATCGCGTTCTCGCCGAAGACGACCGAGCTGTTCGACTGCTCGGAGGAGATCGGCCGCACCTCCGAATCGGGCGGCGGCGGCGGGCCGGCGTCGGCCCAGGCGAAGACGACGCGACCCTCGGCCGAGGCGACCTGGCCGCCGGCCGCGATCAGCTCGAGCAGGCGCGGCGGATCACGGCGCTCGGCGAGCAGGTCGTAGGCGGCGGTGCCGTCGCCGAGCCCGGCGATGCGCGCCTCCGGCGGCAGCGAGTCGCCGTCGATGACGATCGGCACCTGGTAGAGCTCGTGCGCGCCGGTGCCGAAGGTCGCCTCGACCAGGGCGATCCGCAGCTGCGGCGGGCCGGGGTCGAGCAGCGGCATGTCGATCACGCCGACCTGGGTCAGCTCACGCGTCTTCGAGCCGAACCAGCGCCGCCCGGCCAGCCATTCGGCCATCTCCTCGAGGTCGATCGCGTCGGTGTCAGGCGTCGCGCTCATGCTCCTCCTCGCTGATCAGCCGGAACCAGAAGAAGCCGCGCGGGGCGAGCGTCAGCAGGTAGGGCAGCGAGCCGATCCGCGGGAACCGGCTGCGGCCGAACATCTCTTCCGGGTAGCGGCCCTCGTAGTCGGAGAGGTCGAGCTCGACCGCCTGGGCCGAGCGGGCGAGGTTGTGGACGCAGAGCACCACGTCCTCTTCATATCGGCGCACGTGGGCGAAGATCCGCGTGTTCTCCGGCTGCAACGGCCGGTGCTCGCCGAGGCCGAAGACCGGGTGCTCCTTGCGCAGGGCGATGAAGCGGCGCAGCCAGCGCAGCTGCGAGGTCGGCGTGCGCAGCTGCGCCTCGACGTTGACCGCCTGGTACCCGTACACCGGGTCCATCGAGGGCGGCGCGTAGATCTGGGCGAAGTCGCCGGTCGAGAAGCCGCCGTTGCGGTCGCCGGTCCACTGCATCGGCGTGCGCACCCCGTCGCGATCGCCGAGGTAGACGTTGTCGCCCATGCCGATCTCGTCGCCGTAGTAGATGATCGGGCTGCCGGGGAGGCTGAAGAGGACCGCGGTCATCAGCTCGATCTCGTCGCGGCCGTTGTCGAGCAGCGGCGCCAGGCGCCGGCGGATGCCGATGTTCAGTTTGGCCCGCGGGTCCATCGCGTACTCGGCGTACATGTATTCGCGCTCCTCCTCGGTGACCATCTCGAGCGTCAGCTCGTCGTGGTTGCGCAGGAACAGCCCCCACTGGCAGGAGTCGGGGATCTCGGGCGTCTGCTCGAGGATCTCCACGATCGGCGTAGCGTCTTCGCGCCGCAGCGCCATGAAGAGCCGCGGCATCACCGGGAAGTGGAACGCCATGTGACACTCGTCGCCGTCGCCGAAATAATCGACGACGTCGGCCGGCCACTGGTTCGCCTCGGCCAGCAGCACCCGGTCGGGATAGTTGCGGTCGATCTCCGCCCGCACCCGTTTCAGGTAGGCGTGCGTCTCCTCGAGGTTTTCGCAGCTGGTCCCTTCGCGCTCGTACAGGTAGGGGACGGCGTCGAGGCGGAAGCCGTCGAGGCCGCGGTCGAGCCAGAAGCGCAGCGTGTCGAGCATCGCCTCCTGCACTTCGGGGTTGTCGTAGTTCAGGTCCGGCTGGTGGGAGAAGAAGCGGTGCCAATAGTACGCGCCGGCCTTGTCATCCCAGGTCCAGTTCGATTTCTCCGTGTCGACGAAGATGATCCGCACCTCGTCGTACCGGGTCGGGCTGTCGGACCACACGTACCAGTCGCGTTTCGGTGAGGTCGGGTCGGAGCGCGCCTCCTGGAACCAGGGGTGGGCGCTCGAGGTGTGGTTCATCACCAGGTCGGCGATCACCCGGATGCCGCGCTGGTGGGCCTCGCCGACGAACCGTTCGAAATCGGCGAGCGAGCCGTAGTCGGGGTGGATCCCGTCGAAGCCGGAGATGTCGTAGCCGCCGTCACGGAGCGGCGAGGGGTACATCGGCAGCAGCCAGACGCAGTCGACGCCGAGCCACTGCAGGTAGTCGAGCTTCTCGATCAGGCCGCGGAAGTCCCCCATCCCGTCGCCGTTGCCGTCGAAGAAGCCGCGCACGTAGATCTCGTAGAAGACCGCGGTCTTGAACCAGGTCGGTTCGGACTCGAACCAGTGCTCGGGCCCGGCCTCGAGGCCGGTGTTGGGAGCGGCGGGCGCGGCGGCGCGGCGGCCGCCCGGGCGCAGCGATCCGACCGCCGCGTGGACGTCGGTGGTGTAGCGGCTCAACGCTCGATCCTCATCACGTGAGCCATCCGGTTGCCCGGCCCGAGTCGCACGTAGTTGCGACCGATCGACCAGTCGTAGACCTGGTCGTCGAGCAGGTCACGGACCTTGAAGGCGGGCGCGGTGCCGAGGTGGGCGGGGACGTTGACGATCCCCTCCTGGGTGTGGTGCGCGTCGATGCTGACCACGGTGACGACGGTGTTGTCGCCGGTCCTCTTCGCGTAGGCGATCAGCGCCTCGTTCTCGGTGTCGAGGAAGGTGATGTTGGCGAGGTACCGGAGCGCCGGGTTGGCGCGGCGGGCGGCGTTCAGCTTTCCCACCATCGGCAGCAGCGGGCCGTCGAGGCGGCGCTCGCGCAACTGGTACTTCTCCGAGTCCAGGTACTCCTCGCTGCCGGGGACCACCGGCTCGTTCTCGAAGCTCTCGAAGCCGGAGTAGATCCCGTAGGTCGGCGAGAGCGTGGCGGCGAGGACGAGGCGCGCCTCGAACGCCGGCGGGCCGCCGTCGACCAGGTACCCGGTGAGGATGTCGGGAGTGTTGGCGAAGAAGTTCGGCCGCAGGTAGTCACCCATCACGTAGGCCAGTTCGTTGACGTACTCGGTCAGCTCCCAGCGCGAGTTCTTCCAGGTGAAGTAGGTGTAGGACTGGCTGAAGCCGAGCTTCGCCAGCGCCGTCAGCTTGGCCCGGCGGGTGAACGCCTCGGCGAGGAAGATCACGTCCGGGTGGGCGGCGCGGATGTCGGTGATCAGCCATTCCCAGAACGGCATCGGCTTGGTGTGCGGGTTGTCGACGCGGAAGATGCGGACGCCGCGCTCGACCCAGAGGGCGACGACGTCGCGCAGCGCGTCCCAGAGCCCGCGCCAGTCCTCGGAGTCGAAGTTCAGGTTGTAGATGTCCTGGTATTTCTTCGGCGGGTTCTCGGCGTACTTCAGGGTCCCGTCGGGACGGTGGAAGAACCACTCGGGGTGTTGCTTCAGCCAGGGGTGGTCGGCGCTGCAATTGAGGGCGAAGTCGAGGGCGATCTCGATCCCCACCTCGTTGGCCGCCTCGACCAGCGCTTCGAAGGAGGCGAGGTCGCCGAGGCCGGGGTCGATTGCCTCGTGGCCGCCGAGCCCGGAGCCGATCGCCCAGGGGCTGCCGGGGTCGTCGGGGCCGGCGACGAGCGCGTTGTTGGGGCCCTTGCGATTGGTCACGCCGATCGGGTGGATCGGCGGCAGGTAGACGACGTCGAAGCCGAGCTCGGCCAGCCGCGGCAGCTGCCCGCGGACCCCGTCGAAGCCGCCCCAGCTGCGCGGGAAGAGCTCATACCAGGCGCCGAAGCGGGCGCGCTCGCGCTCGGCCTCGACCGTGCGCGGGCTGCCGCTGGTGAAGTCGCGGCGGTCGGGGTGGCGCTCTAGCGCCTCCAGCAGGCGCGGGGCGAGGACCGCGTCGAGCTTCGCCGCGAGGTCCTTCTCGGGGTCCTCGGCGACCGCGAGCGCGGCGGCGATGCGTTGGCCGTCGACCCCCTCGACCCGGGGCGCGGCCTCGGCCAGGAGGAGCGCGCCTTCGGCGACCTCGCCGGCCAGGTCCTCTTCGCCGGGGGCGGCGCGCTTGCGGCTGACCTCGTCGTGCCAGGTGGCGAAGCGGTCGGTGTAGGCGCCGACCTCGAAGGTCCAGACGCCTTCACGGTCCGGGGTGAACGTGCCGACCCAGCGGTCGCCGTCGACGTCACGGTCGACCCAGGTCATCGGCGCCTCCTCCCACTCGCCGCCGGGCGGGCGGTGGCGGAGCACGGCGCGGATCTGGTCGTGGCCGTCGCGGAAGACTTCGGCCGAGGCGACGACCGGCTCGCCGAGCGTCCGCTTGACGTCGAAGCGCCCGCCGTCGACGGAGGGCTGGACGTCGAGGATGCGGATCCGCGGGGGCGGCTCGAGGTGGGCCTTCCCCTCCGCGGGCTCGGGAGCGGGCTCGACCACCGTCTCCGGCTCCGCCTCTCCCGGCACGATCGTCGAGGTCGTCGCGGCGACCCCGAACACCGCGCCGAACAGCCCGGCGCAGATCTGGCCGAGTCGGTGGGTGAGTCGTCTGAAAATGGATACTGCCATCGGAACCCCCATATTTCCCCACATTCGAGCCGCCGGTAACTCCGATAACCGATCTTTCTCAAATGCCGTGACCCGAACGTCCGGGTCCGATCCCCTTCCGCGGGCGGCCGGAGTGCAACTGCACCCGACCTCGCTGCCCGCCGGCCGCCTCGGCGCGGAGGCCTTCGCCTTCGTCGATTGGCTCGCCGCGGCGGGCCAGAGCTGGTGGCAGGTGCTGCCGCTGGGGCCGGTCGGCGAGGGCGGCTCGCCGTACAAGGCGCCCTCGGCGTTCGCCGGCTCCCCGGCGCTCCTCGCCGAGCCGGACGCGGCGGTGGGCGCGGCGGAGCTGGGGGCGCTGCGCGGGCGGGAGGCCTACTGGCTGCCCGACTGGGAGGTCTACGCCGGCGAGGGGGCGGGTGAGGACCAGGTGCGCTTCGACCGCGAGTGGGCGGCGCTCCGCTCCTACGCCGCCGGGCGCGGCGTGCGGATCATCGGCGACCTGCCGATCTACGTCGCCGCGGACGGCGCCGACCACCGCGCCCACCCGGAGCTCTTCCAGACCGGCGTGCAGGCCGGCGTCCCGCCGGACAAGTTCACCGACGCCGGGCAGCTCTGGGGCAACCCGCTGTACGACTGGCCGGCGATGCGGCGGCGGCGCTACCGCTGGTGGGTGGAGCGGCTGCGGCGCACCTCGCGGCTCGTCGACCTCTCGCGGATCGACCACTTCCGCGGCTTCGTCGCCTACTGGTCGGTGCCGCTCGGCGCCGCGGACGCGCGCGGCGGCCACTGGAAGCGCGGCCCCGGCCGGGCGCTCTTCGACGCGATGCGCGCCGAGCTCGGCGACCTCCCGCTCGTCGCCGAGAACCTCGGCGAGATCACCGAGCCGGTCGAACGCCTGCGCCGCGAGCTCTCGCTGCCGGGGATGGCGGTGATGCAGTTCGCCTTCGACCCCGACGAACCGAAGAGCCCCTACAAACTCGAGCGCCACGAGGAGAACGACGTCGTCTACACCGGCACCCACGACCACGACACCGCGCGCGGCTGGGTCGAATCGCTGGGACCGGAGTCCCGCGAGGAGCTCGAGAGCGAGCTGTCCCGGGTGGGCATCGACGAGCCCGAGCCATGGTGGGCCCTGATCCGCCTGACGATGTCCTCCCGCTGCCGCACCTGCATGGTCCAGATGCAGGACGTCCTCGGCCTCGGCAGCGAGGCCCGGATGAACACCCCAGGCACGGTCGGCCCCCAGAACTGGACCTGGCGGATGGAGCCAGGAGCCCTGACCCCGGAGCTGGCCGCCCGACTGCGCGCCGCCACCAAGGCGGCGGGGCGGCTGCCGGGCTAGAGCGTGCGTCCCGGGGGCTCGGGGGCGGGGTGGCCGTCC
>DASZUH010000001.1:0-9357 GCA_035547715.1 Solirubrobacterales bacterium | reverse complement strand
GTCTCGTGGCGGCCCTGGCAGGTTGTGGCCGCCACGAGACGCCCGGGACGTGAGGGTTCCGCGGGGAAGTGGGCACAGGGACGGGAGGAGGTGCGGGCTTCCGTCACGGTCCCGCGAGGAACGTCACGGGTCCACATCGGGCGGAGGCACGTCCGTGCACTTGTCCCCGCCATGAGGGGGACAAGTGCACGACTGGTCACCTGTCCACCCCAGAGGGGGGACAGGTGACCCGTCGTCGGTCGGGGTGATGTGGAGGCGGGGAGGGACCGTGACGTCCCCATGGGTCTTCGTCACGGAACCTGCGCCGAAGCCCGGCCGCCGACGGCGTGGTTCCCGGGGACGGGAGGAACTCCTGGCTCCCGTCACCCTTCTGCCCGGTTCGTCACGGGTCCTCATGCCTTCGGTCACCTTCGCCGGGTGCGGGACGCAACCTGTCGCCTTTAGTAGCCCACAGGGCTACTAAAGGCGACAGGTTGACGGCCGGGTCCCGGGAAGTCGGGAGGAGGCGTGACGTTCCCTGCGCCTTCGTCACCGATCATGCGCTCCTTCCCCACGGGACGCGCACGTCCGCCCGGCGCTCGTCACGAACCCTCCACTCCCCATGGACCCGGCCGTCCCGGCCACGGCCACACCCCCCCCGGGCCGGGGCCGGGACGGCCGGGCGCAACTCGGACGGCCGCCGCCCGCTCCGGGCAACAGCCTGGAGGCGCCGCCATCCGTGGAATCGACTCCCTAGCCCCCGCCGACCGTCCCGAGGATCCGCCCGCCGCCGCCGATCTTCACTGCGGCGCCGCCGAGGTCGTCGCGCGAGAGGTCGGCGATGATCTTCGCCCCTTCCCCGCTCGGATCGGGAACCGGCCGGCCCGCTTCGACGAGTCGGACCGAGGCGATGCGGCCGGAGCGGAAGGCGCCGTCGGGATCGAGCGTGACGTGGAGGACGGCCGAGGCGCCGAGGACGCCGCTGGTGTCGAAGTTGTGGAAGCCGCAGAAGTTGCCGAGGCTGTAGGCGATCAGCCGGCCGCGGTAGATCTCCATCGCCCGCAGCACGTGCGGGCCCGAGCCGAGCACCAGGTCGGCGCCCGCCCGCACCGCCATCTTGGCGAACGCCTCCGGGTTGCCGCGATCCTCGCCGAGGTATTCCTCCTCGCCGCCGGTGAGGTGCTGGGCGCCCGTTCCCTCGGCCCCGGCGTGGATCGCGACGACGACGATCCTGGCGCGCCTGGTCGCCTTGCGGATCAAGGCCCGGGCGGCGGGCAGGTCGAGCAGCGAGGCGGTCGTCGCGTAAGGGGCGAAGCCGACGAAGGCGACCTTCTCCCCTCCCGCCTTGACCACGGTGATCTCGCCCGGCAGGCCGTCCTGGGCGATCCCCGCCTTGTGCAGCGCGGCGATCGTCTGGTCGAGCCCCGCCTGACCGAAGTCGTAGGAGTGGTTGTTGGCGTCGTTCATCACCGTGAAGCCGGCCGCGGCGAGGTCGCGCGCGTAGCTCGGCGGCGTGCGGAACGCATAGCAATCGTCGGACGGCGCACCGCCGCACTTGGGCGAGTCGGAGACGTCGGTGAGCGTGCCCTCGAGGTTGCCGAAGACGACGTCGCCCTGCAACTGGCCCTTCACCGGATCGAGGTAGGAGCCGGGGTCGGCGGGCAGCTCCGGGTAGTTGCCGAGCATCGTGTCGCCGACCGCGGCGAAGGTGACCGCGGCCGCTTCGGCCTTCGTCCCGCCGTTGCCGCGCCCGCCTTCGCGCGCAACCGCGTCCTGCGTGGCGCCACCGTCGGCACCGCCGATCGGGCCCGTCGCCCCGGGCGAGCGCACCGTCCCGCCGGAGAAGGCGCCCGCGGCGATCGCGACGACCCCGGCCACGACCGCCAGGCCAAGCACCGCTGCGAGGATCCGCTTCATCCGCCCATGTATCGCATCGGCGCAGGACGGTTTCGCGATCCGGACGTGATCGTGCAGCCGCCGCGGCGGGCACGACGCCCGACGGTCATCGATCCATAGGATGGCGCGATGCGTCGCAGCATCGCCATCGCTGTCGCGCTCGTCCTCATGGTCGTCGGCCTCCTCGGTTTCGCGACCGGCGCCTTCGTGGCGATCGGTTGCGTGATCCTCGTTCTCGGCTCCCTGATGCTCGCGATCGCCCTCGGTCTGGGGGGCGGCGAGGAAGACAGCGGGCCGAATTCCCGCTGAACGCGAGAAAATTTACCGACCAAACGTCAGTTAAAGAATCCTTTCAATTGGGTATGCTCGCCCCATGCGGAACTACGTCGTAGCCGCGTGGGAGCGGCGGCGCCACCGAGAACGCGAGCTTCACCAGGTGACGGCCGAAACCGCCGAACACGCGATCGTCGCCGTCGCCTCCTCTCGCCCCCTCGACGAGCAACCCGGCATCTACGAAGCCTGGCCCGCCGAGTCGCCCGAGCTGAACCTACGCATCACCTACGCCGCGCCCCGCCGCCAGTTGCGGCTCCAGCCCGAGACCGAATAGCCGCGCGGCCCTATCGGCTGAAGTCACCCGGGAAGAGCTCGAACGGGTCGTTCTGGTCGTGATTGGGGAACGTCGACCACCGCAGCCGCGGCGTCCGCTGGTCCCTCCACTGCGCCAGGCGCTCGAGGATCAGGACCAGGGACGACACAAGCATCGGCGCGCCCAGCCGCAGACCCAGCTGCCCTCCGCTCGTGGTCGAGTCGACGAACGAGAACAGGATCTCCAGCATCAGGCCGAGGCTGAACAGCAAGACGATGAAGTAGGCCCGGCGCTGCGCGAACAGGAAGCGCGCGAAGCTGGCCTCGCCACCACGCCAGTAGCCGTAGAGGAACGCCTCCCGGTTGCCGCGCTCACGCACTTCGCAACGGCGGAGATCGAGTTCGTCGCTGCCCTTCGGACCGTGCTCTTTCATCAGCGTTTCGAGCAGGCGATGGCCGCCCGGCACGAGCTTCTGCAGGGTCGAGTTCCGCAGTCGGAGGAGGACGTGACCCTCGGGCAGCAGGGAGATCGAGGCCACGGTTCCACCGTTCGGCTCCTGGGCAAGGTGCCTGAGCGTCCTCAGAAAGCGGTGCCTGTCGTCGGCTGACATGTCGGTCAGGAGACTGTCGAGGACGCCCTTGGTCTCGTTCGGATCGTCGACCGGGAGGAACGAGTTCTCGGCAAAGATCTGCCGCAACTGCCCGAGGGCCGTGACCTCGTCGAAGTCGGTTCGGATCAGGGCGAGGATCCTCACCTGTCGTCACCGCCCGCGGTCGCGCGCACGGTCACCGTGCGTTTCCGCGTCGCGCCGGTCACGTCGGACCAGGAAAGGCAGAGCGCTCGCTCCCCTTCGTCGTGGCCACGGAACATGACCACCGACTCTTCCGGGGCCAAGGTCGGAACGTCGAACTCCCTCGCCCAGGTGGGGAGCGGGTGGCGATCGGCGCGTTCGACCCGGATGTCGTCGATCCGGCTCTGCGACCGGTTCTTGAGTTCGACCGTGTAGCCCAGCGCCTCGATGACCAGGGCGTCATCGGGCGCCTCGAAACGCCGGGCGAGCTCGCGCAGCGAATCGAGCTCGAGCTTGCCGGGGTACCTGGTCACCTCGGCGATGCGTTCGGCGAGGTGGATCCAGCCGTCTTCCGTGTCCAGCTTGAGGGCCTGGCGGTCGTCCAGGCCCCACGGCAGGGTGTCCGGAGAGATGTGCACGCAGCACGGGATGACGTACCTGTGGGTGGCCGCCGCCGCGCCGATCTCGAATGCCACCTCCTTGCTTTCGAGCGCCGAGATCGTGCCCCAGAGGATCACCGCATCTGCGTCGTCCAGGGCGCCGAGAAGCTCGCCGCGCCAATCCTCACCGGGGCTGAGGGCGTCGCCGGATGAAGTGTTGAAGAAGCGCAGGCGGCCCTTGAGCGCATGCCTCAGCGCGACCATGAGTGAATTGACGTCCGCCTGGTCCTGCGAGGCGTGACTGATGAAGATGAGCCCAGACACGGCCCGGCATCCTTTCAGTATTCGCCATGCCTTGCCCGGTACACCGGTGTCTGCCGGTGCCCGCCCACCCGGTGCGCCTCGGCGGCCTTACCCTCTGCCCATGGAGATCGTCGACAGGGGTGTCGGGCGCGGCGAGGAGCTCGTCCAGGTCGCCTACACCGACACGCGCGAGGAGGCGGCGCTGGTCCGTGGGCTCCTGCGCGAAGAGGGGATCCGGAGCCTCGCCAGGCAGGCCACCCTCAACGCGCCGACGATCGGCATGGGACTACTCACCCGCACCGCCCGGCGCGTCTACGTCCGCCCCGAGGACGCCGACCGCGCCCGGGAGCTCCTCGGCGAAGTGATGATCGAGAACCCGCTCGAGGATGACGTCCCCGAACCCGTCAACGCCGCGCACCTCGCCGACGCCCGCGGCCGCAGGCCCCGCGACTACAACGTGATCGGCGCCTACGCCCGCGCCTGTCTGGTCGCGATCGTGGTGCTCGGCCTCGTCTTCGTCTTCTTCGAGCTGGTGCGCCAGATGTAGTTCCTCACCACGTTGTTCATCGGGGCCTCCATTGAAGGCCGGGGGTGCTGGCCGACCCAGATCGAGGAGGACCCGGATGGCGGTCGAGACGAGCATGCAGCTGATCGTGTGGTCCTCATAGGGCGGCTGCCGGACCTAATGTGCGGGATCTGCGTCTGCCGTGCGCCGGGCCTCGAGGATCGTGGCGACGACGGCGCTCGCCCTCTCCGCCGCGCGCAGCGGCGGCAGGCCGGCGGCGCGATCGGCGAGGTAGGAGACCATGAAGGCGTCGCCGGTCCCCGTGGTCTGGACGTCGGCGATGGCGCGGGCCGGGACGTGGTGGCGCTCGCCGTCGAGGTACAGATCGCAGCCGCCGGCGCCGAAGGTGACGAGGATCTCGGCGACCCCCAGCCGCGTCGCGGTCGGGGTGTCGAAGGGGCCGCCGGCGAGCGCCTCGGCCTCGTCCCGGCCCAGCTTCAGGACCTCGACCGGACCCAGCAGCGCGCGGTCGAAGTCGTCGTCGATACGCAGGGGCCCGAGCCGCGGCGCCCGCACCAGGCCCTGGCCGTCGAGGGAGATGCGGTGCCCGCGCGCCGTCAGCGCCTGGAGGAACCCGAGCGGGAAGTCGCCGCGCAGCAGCGGCGCCAGGTGGACCCACCCGGTGCCGATCGCCGCCGCCTCGAGGTCGGCCTCGCCCCACGGCGCGCTCACCGCCTTGACGGTCATCCGCCGCCCGCCGTCGTGGTAACGGAGCTCGAACGAGCTCGTCTGCGTCGTCCAGAGCGGCGAGATCAGCTCACCGTAGCGATCGAAGATCGGCTCGAACAGCGCCAGGTCCTCGCGGGCCAGGCGCGCCACGACACGGCCTGGGTGGCCCGTCGCGTGGAGCGCCATCGCGGCGAAGACCGGGCATCCCCCCGGCGTCGGCGGGCCGTCGTCGACGTAGTCGACCGAGAAGTTGCCGAGCACGGTCACCCCGGTCTGGGTTGGTTGGTTCACTGATTCGGTCATGCGGCGGGCTGGACTCGAACCAGCGACCAAGGGATTATGAGTCCCGTGCTCTAACCAACTGAGCTACCGCCGCGGGGTATCTCGCTCGAGGCGCGCCGGGCTATTGCGCCTTCACGCACTGAGCGAGAACTGACAGGAGTATGCCTTCGCGGACCTGATGCGTGCCGTTGCCGAGGCCGACGACCTTGCCGCCGGGGAGTTCTTCGAAGGTCCGTTCGACGCATTCGAGCCGCGCGCCTTCGAAGCCCCGAGATTCGGCGATCTTGCGCATCTCTTCCACCAGACCGCCCCGATAGATCGCCAGTTCCTGGTCGGTGGCGTTGGGATCGATGACGGGGCGGCCGCTGGTCTTTTCGCAGGCGCGGCCGGCCGCCGCGATGATCTTTTCCGCCTTGACCGTGTCGCTGGATTCCGCCTGTTCTTCCAGCGCTTCGGCTTCCCTCGGCCCCAGTTCCTTCTTCACCCGGGCGACCACGCATTCGGTGTACCAGCGCTGGTACGGGAACTGGGCGAGCAGCGATTCGAGTTCACCGTAGACGCCGTGGACGTCCCCGGGCACGGTGATCGTCCCTCCCCCCACGCTCGCGGTCTGGTCACCCGAGCCGCCGCAGGCGGCGAGCAGGAGCCCGGTGACGAGGGCGGCGGTGGCGAGCAGGGCTGAGCGCACGAAAGAACGACGATAGAGATAGGGAGCGCCAGATGGCTGAAAGGGACCCGGCCGTCCCGTCCACGACCCGGGCAGGCTGTGGCCGTGGCCGGGACGGCCGGGTCTGTGGGGAGAGGGTCGAGGGTCCGGACGTCCCAGTGAGATGAGTGCGCGGAAACCGGCGGATGGCGCCCGTTTCTGCGCACTCACCGGGCCGGGACGCCACGGGCGCGCAGGTCCGTGGGGAAGGCGCGTCTTCCGGCACGAAGACCCATGGAACGTCACGGTCCCTCCCGTCTTCTTCATACCTCGCCCGGGTGCGTTCGTCGCTTGTACGCCTATGGTGGTCAAGCGACGAACGCACCTTCCCGATCCGGGACGAAGGTGACCGAAGGCATGAGGAACGGTGACGGATCGCCCGGGAAGGCCCGGAGGTGCGAATGCCGTCACGAAGACGCCCGGAACGTCACGGTCCGTCCCGACTTCCTCCGCGATCCCGACCACGCGGTCGACCTAACCCACCCATGGCGCCGGTCAGGTCGACCGCGCCCTCCCGTGGGCGGGTCCGGGTGACGGAAGCCATGAAGATCCGTGACGGACCGGGCGGGACCGTGACGGGAGCCCGCACCTCCTCCCGTCCCTGTGCCGCCTTCCCCACGGAACCCCCGCGTCCCGGGCGTCTCGTCGCGGTCACAACCTGCCGGGGCCGCCACGAGACGCCCGGGACGCATCTCGGACGGCCTTCCCGGCCCGAATCGCCACCGCCCCGGCCGCGAGGACCCACCCGGCGCCCGCCCGCGAAATCGCTCAGCTACGCACTGAACAGCTGCGCGAGGCTGCGGCCGACGTCGGGGGGCTCTTCCTCGCCCTTGGCCGCCGCCGCGGCGCCCTCGGCGAGCGCCTTGGCCGCGTCGGCGATCTGGTGGTCGCGGCCGCCGCGGATCGTCCCCGTCTTCTTCGCTTCGGCGAGGTCGGACTCCATCAGCCCGGCGAGCTCGGCGAGCCGGCGCAGCCCCACCACCCCGGCCGTGCCGCGCAGCGCGTGCGCTTCCGCCCGCATCGTCTCGAAGTCGGTCGTCGCCGTCGCCAGCCCGGCGGAGATCACGTCGCAGCGGCGCCGCGCCTCCTCGGCGAAGGAGACCAGCAGCTCGTCCTCGGAGGCCGCTTTGTCGCTCATTCGGAGATCACCCTTTCGACGGTTTCGTGCATCAACTTGGTCCCGAATCCGCCCTCGATCGCCGCACCGACCACGCCTTCGCGGTTGATCGCAAACAGCCATGGTTCGGTCGGTAGGTGGAATCGGCGCACCTGAGGACGCACCCTCTTCGACGGGTCGTTGTCGTTGTAGATCTCCATGTGGATGAAATTCGCCTTGCCTTCGAATTCATGCTGGGCCTGCTCCGCCACATCGACGACCGGCCCGCAGACCCGACTCTGGCAGAACTTGGGGGTCGTAAACAAGAGCAGAATCGGTTCCTTTCCGAGCACGTCCGCGTAGTTGACCTGGTTCATCGTGTCCGGTGGCACCCTGGTCGAGAGCTTGGCGAGATCCCCGCCGACGCTCCGCGCGGTCGGCGTCTGGATCAGCGGGGCCTTCTCCCCGGGCCATGGAATCTTCGTGAATTCACCCACCTGGAAGCTACCGAGGGTGCTTCTCGCAAACCCGCCCTTTTCCTTGATCAGCGCCACGGCCTTGTATTCGCCTGCCGTCGGGAAGGGGACCTGGGCCGAGTAGACGACGCTTGCCACGTTCGGGTCTTCGGTGGTGGTCCTGCCCTGGAAGGCCGGCTTCGTCGCCAGCGTTTCGATCCGCGCCGGGAAGGGCCCGATGGCAGGCTGTTCCCAGGCCGCCTTCTGCGCCTCGGCCGCCATCCCCTTGTTCCCGGGTTTCGACCTGGCCCCCGGTTTGACCGTGGGCGCGGCGGCGAGGTAGATCGCCACTTCGGCGTCGGTGACCTCCTTGCCTTCCTTGCCGTCGACGGCTTTCTCGGAGACCAGGAACGGGAAGCGCGCGGTCCCGGGGTTGAACGCTTCGGCCGAGGGCGTGACCTTGACGGACGGCTGCACCTTCACTTCGTCTTCGACCAGCCGTTTGAGCGTCCGGCCTTCGGTCGCCGGGAAGGCGCTCGTCGGCGGAGCCGGGCGGCTCTTGCCGCTCTCGGCGCCCGGATTGGCCTGGGAGGAGGTCGACGAGCCCCCGCCGCAGCCCGCCAGCACGATCCCCCCGCACGCGAGCAGGCAGACGAGGCCCGGGGCGGAACGTGGGGCGCGCATCGGCGCCATGTTTTCAGAGGTAGGCTGCCCGCGTCGTCGACTGAAGGGAGGAAGGATGGCGGAGCGAGCGGCATTGATCACCGGGGCGTCCGGCGGGATCGGGCTGGCGATCGCGACGGTGCTGGCCGAGGAGGGGTACGGGCTGACGCTCTCGGCCCGCAGGCCGGACAAACTCGAGGACGCGGTGGCGCACCTGCGGGAGGCAGGCCACGAGGTCGAGACCGTGGCCGCCAACGTCGCCGACGAGGACCAGCTGAAGGCGGTCTTCACCGCGCACGAGGCCCGTTTCGGCCGCCTCGACGTGCTGGTCAACAACGCCGGCGTCGGGATCGGCGCGCCGATGGCGGAGATCCAGACCAAATTTCTCGACATGCAGCTGGCGGTGAACCTGCGCTCGATCATCCTCGGCACCCGCGAAGGGCTGCCGCTGCTGCGCAAGGCCGGCGCCGAGCACGGCAAGGCGCTGATCGTCAACACCGCCTCGATCACGGGCAAAACGGGCCAGCCCTGGCTCTCGATCTACGGCGCGACCAAGGCTGCGGTGCTGAACTTCAGCGTCGCCTGCGAGCGCGAGGTCGGCGCCGAAGGGATCGCCTGCACGGCCTTCGCGCCCGCCTTCGTCGACACGGCGATGACCGACTTCGTCAAGGAGTCGGTGCCGGCCGAGGCGATGATCCAGCCGGGCGACATCGGCGAGGCCGTCCGCTTCCTGCTGAAGGTCTCGCCCAACTGTCACATCCCGGAGATCGTCTTCACCCGCGCCGGCGAGATCGACGGCGCCCCCTAGGCACGGTGCGCGTCCTCGTCGCCGCCTTCGGCGATCCCGGCCACGTCTTCCCGGCGATCTCGCTGGGCCGGGCGCTGGCGCGCCGCGGGCACGAGGTGACGGTCGAGACCTGGGAGGAGCGCCGCGCCGCGGTCGAGGGCGCCGGGCTCGACTTCGCCGCGGCCGAGGAATACCGCACC